>JAOPZU010000055.1 GCA_025963955.1 Solirubrobacterales bacterium | reverse complement strand
GCCACGGGCACCCCGGCGGCTCCGGCCACGGGCACCCCGGCGGCTCCGGCCACGGGCACCCCGGAGGCTCCGGCGGCCGGCACGCCCGTGACCAGCCCGCCGGCCTCCGCCACCGCGGGCACGTCCGCCGGGATCACGGTGCCGACGGCGAGGAGCTTCCCGGTCGTCGGGTCCTCGCTGGCGGCCCGCCCCTCCCGCTGCGTCGCGACCTCGCGGTCCCAGCGGGTCACCGCCGGCGAGCAGGCCACGGTGCGCGTCGTCGTCCGTGCCAACGGCGTGCTGATCCGCGGAGCCGCAGTCCGGGTCACGACTCCGGACGGGACGATCACCAAGCGCTCGGACCGGCACGGCGTCGTCATCTTCCGTGTGCGGCCGTCCCGCTCGGGTCGGCTCGTGATCCAGGCTGACTCGTGCTTCGGGATGCGGACGATCCGCGTGCGCCCCGCTCGGGTCGCGAGCCGGGGCGGCGTCTCCCCGCAGTTCACGGGCTGATGCTCAGGCGGCTGTTGCTGGTCACCGCGGCGGGGCTGGCGACAGTCGCCCCCGCCGCGGCCGCCGCCCCCGGCGGGACGTTGTCGCAGCCGGGGTACCGATCGCACTTCGCCTTCGTGGACCGGGCGGTCGTCGCCCGGTCGGCGCCGTCTCTCCGTGCACGGGCGGTCGGGCGGCTCGGGCTGCGGACGGGGGACGGGACCGACGAGCTGGTCGGGGTCCTGAGCCGGCGTCGTAGCGGGGGCCAGGACTGGCTGCGTGTGCAACTCCCGGTCCGTCCGACGGGTGCGACGGGCTGGATCCCGCGCAGCACCGTCGGCGAACTGCGGTACGTGGACACCTGGCTGAAGATCGACCGCCGCCGGCTGCGCGCCACCCTGATCCGGCGTGGGAAGGTGGTGTTCACCGCGCCCGTCGGGATCGGCCGCACGAAATGGCCGACGCCCGCCGGATCCTTCTACGTCCGCGACCGCCTGGTGCCGGCCAGTGAGGGCGGGATCTACGGGAGCCTGGCCTTCGGAACCAGCGCCCACTCGGACGTCCTCACCGACTGGCCGGGGGGCGGCTTCATCGGGATTCACGGCACCAACGAGCCCGGGCTGTTGCCGGGACGCGTCTCGCACGGGTGCGTGCGGATGCGCAACGCCGACATCCTCCGGCTCGACACCCTGATGTCCGTCGGCACCCCCGTCACGATTCGGTAGACCTCCCGTAAGCGGCACGTCGCTCATCGTGAGCGACGTGACGCGGGGCGGGGCGGCGACGCAGGGACTGCGCCGCGGCCGCCCCGCCGACCGACACCGAGCGGGCTCCTCCACGGCGACGGTCGTGGCAGGGTGCCTGTCCCGTGACCCCGTCCCCGGCCAGCGACGCACGCGACGCCACCCGCGCCACCGCCGTCGCGTTCGTCAGCTCCGGCTTCGCGTTCGCGTCCTGGGCCTCACGGATCCCGGCGGTCCGCGCGCGCCTGCACCTGTCGCCGTCGTCGCTGGGGCTCGTCCTGTTCGTGGTCGCCATCGGGGCCATCGTCGCCCTGGTGGTGATCGGCGCGGTCATCGCGCGGGTCGGCAGCCACCGGACGTCGACGGCGATGGCCGCCGCCTTGGCGGCCGGGCTCCTCTGGGTCGCGTTCGGGTACGCCGAAGGCGTGGTCGTCCTGTCGCCCGGCCTGTTCCTCCTGGGGTTCGGTGCGGGCGGTTGGGACGTGGCGATGAACGTGCAGGCCGCGGCGGTGGAGCAGGAGCTCGACCGGCCGGTCATGTCCCGCTTCCACGCCGGCTACAGCTTCGGCACCGTGTGCGGAGCGCTCGTCGGCGCGGCGATGACGGCGCTCGCGGTGTCCGTCACGGTCCATCTCGCGCTCGTCGCCGTCGGCGTGACGGCGGCGGCGGCGGTCGTGGGCCGCGGCTTCCTCGACGACCGCGGCGCCGCGCGCCGCAGCGGTCCCCCGGTACGCCTGAGCGCTGCGTGGCGCGAGCGGCGCACGCTGCTCGTCGGCGTCTTCGTCCTGGGGTTCGCCTTCGCCGAGGGCACCGCGAACGACTGGATCAGCGTCGCGGCCATCGACGGCTACGGGACGTCGGCCGCGCTCGGCATCGTGACCTACGGCTTGTTCCTGGCGGCGATGACGACCGGGCGCTGGTTCGGCCCCGCGCTGCTGATCCGGTACGGCCGCGTGACCCTCGTCCGCGGCATCGCCGCGGCAGGGACCATGGGCGTGCTCGTGTTCGTCTTCAGCCCGTGGCTCCCGCTGGCGGTGGCCGGCGCGCTGCTCTGGGGCTTCGGCACGTCGCTCGGCTTCCCGGTCGGCATGAGCGCCGCGGCCGACGAACCCCAGCACGCGGCCGCACGGGTGAGCGTCGTCTCGTCGATCGGCTACTGCGCGTTCCTCGGCGGGCCCCCGCTGATCGGCGTGCTGGGCGACAGCCTCACCGTCCTGCGCGCGCTCACCGCCGTCGCGGTTCTCCTCGGGATCTCCGCGCTGGTCGCCAACCAGACGGCAGCGCCGCCGTCATTCGATCCGGCTCCGGCGGGGCGGGGCGCGGCCGGCCGACCGCTGCCGGAGCCGTGACCACCGGCGATCGATGGGGTCGTCGCGCCCGGATGCAGTGGCCACATCGTCCTCTCATGTGCGGGGCCTACTGTGGACGCCATGTCGTCGCTGCGTCGTCTGTCAACCCGCCGGCTCGCCTCGCTCACCGGCGGCGCGCTCGCCCTCATCGCTGCGGCGGCCGTGCTCGCGTCGAGCGCCCTCTCCAGCGGTGGAGCCGTGCCCCCGGCGAAGCCCCTCGCCGCCGCGATCCACGACGCGCTCGCCGCACCGGCGGTCAGCGGTCTCACCGCGCGGATCGCGTTCACCGACAAGCTCGTGGACTCGTCGATCCTGCCGACCGGCAGTCCGCTGCTGAAGGGCGGGACGGGTCGCCTGTGGGCGTCGGCGGACGGCCGCGCCCGCCTCGAGCTGCAGTCCGACAACGGCGACACCCAGATCGTTCTCACGCCGCAGCGGGTCACGCTCTACGACCAGCAGTCCGACGCCGTCTACCAGGCCCTGCTTCCCGCGGACCGCGCGGGCGCCGCTACGGGGAACGACGCGGCGGATGGCGTCCCCACGATCGCCGACATCCAGCGGCGTCTCGCCGACGCGATGGGGCACCTGCAGGTCTCGGGCGCGACGCCGGGCAACGTCCACGGCATCTCGGCGTACACCGTCCGTGTCGCTCCGGCGCGCGACGGCGGCCTCGTCGGTGGCGCCGAGCTGGCGTGGGACGCCGCGACCGGCGTCCCGCTGCGTGCGGCGGTCTACCAGCAGGGTGGGGCGAAGCCCGTTCTCGAGCTCGCGATCACCGACCTGAACTACGGCTCGGTCTCCCCGGCGGACCTCGGCGTCACGCCGCCGGCCGGCGCGAAGGTCACGACCGTCGACCTCCGGGACCAGGCCTCCGGGGGTGACGCCGGAAGCGCGCACCACCAGGTCGGCGAGCCGAAGACCCTGGCCGCTGCCGCGAAGGCCGTCCCGTTCACGCTCAGCGCGCCGGCGACGCTCGCCGGGATGCGCCGCGGCGGGGTGCGTGTGGTCGGGCGGGACAGCGCGGACCGCGGCGTCCTGGTGACCTACGGGACCGGCCTGGGCGGCCTCGCCGTCCTGGAGACCGCCGCCGACCCGGAGGCGAGCGCGCCGGCCAAGAAGGACACGGGCGGTGAGCAGGGCGGCCTCCCGCAGCCGTCGATCAACGGCAACCCGGGCCAGGAGCTCTCCACCGCGCTCGGCACCGGCGTCCGGTTCACCCGGTCGGGCGTGCGGTACGTCGTCGTCGGGTCCGTCCGGCAGGCCGTCGCCGAGGCCGCCGCGCGGGGCCTGTGACATGACGGACGCGTCCGGCGCCCCGCCCATCCACGCGCGCGGGCTCGTGAAGGAGTACGGGGACGTGACCGCGGTGGCCGGCGTGGACCTGACGGTCGAGGCGGGCGACGTGTACGGCTACCTCGGCCCGAACGGCGCCGGCAAGACGACCGTCCTGCGGATGCTCCTCGGCCTCATCCGGCCGACCGCCGGCACCGCGCGGCTGTTCGGCCGCGACCCGCTCCTGGAGGGGGCGCGGGCCCTGCAGGGCGTCGCGGGATTCGTCGAGGCCCCGCGCTTCTACCCGTACATGAGCGGGCGGCGCAACCTCGAGCTGCTCGCCGCGCTGGACGGCGACGGCGCGGCCGGGCGCATCGACGAGGCGCTCGACATCGTCGAGATGACCGCGCGTCAGGGCCACAAGGTCGGCGGCTACTCCCACGGCATGCGCCAGCGCCTCGGTGTGGCCGCGGCGCTGCTGCGCGACCCGCGCCTGCTGCTGCTGGACGAGCCCGCCACGGGCCTGGACCCGGCCGGCATGCGGGACATGCGAGCGCTCGTCGCGAGGCTCTCCTCCGAGGGCACGACCGTCCTGCTCTCCAGCCACCTCATGCCCGAGGTGGAGGAGCTCTGCAACCGCGTGGCGATCGTCCGCACCGGCCGCATCGTCTACGAGGGGGACGTCGAGTCGCTGCGAGCACGCGCGGGCGGCCACTGGCGCCTGCGCACCACCGACGACGTGCGCGCCCAGCAGGTCCTGCGCGAGCAGCGCGGCGTGAGCGCGGTCGCCGGGGTGCCGGGCACCGCGTCGGCACCGTCGTCCCTCCGCTTCGAGGCGGACGAGGCGGCGATCGCCGCGCTGTCGATCGCGCTGGTGGACGCGGGCGCACCGCCCGTCGAGCTGTCGCCCGTGCGCGCCACGCTCGAGGACGTCTTCTTCACGCTCACCGAGGACGAGCCCGCCGTGGACGGCGGCCTCCCGGCGACCGCGGACCCGGTGCCTGCGTGATGCCGCGCCTGCGCACCGTCTACGCTTGGGAGCTGCGCAAGCTGCTGGCCCAGAAGCGCACCTTCCTCGGGCTCGGGATCGCCGTCCTCGTCCCCGTCGTCTTCGCGGTGGCGTTGCTCGTGCAGCAGGGGCAGCCGGAGGACGTGGCCTTCGGGCGGTACGTCCGCCAGAGCGGGCTCGCCATCCCGCCGGTGCTGCTCATCTTCGGCTCGATCTGGCTCTTCCCGCTCATCGCGGCGCTCGTCGCGGGCGACATCGTGGCCGCCGAGGACAACAACGGCACGCTGAAGACGATCCTCACCCGCTCCACCGACCGCTCGCGCATCTTCGTCGCCAAGGCGCTGGCGGCCTCCACGTACGCCGCGGTGGCGCTGGCCCTCATGGGCGCGGTCGCGCTTGTCGCGGGCGTCGCCGTCTCGGGCTTCAACCCGCTCGTGACGCTCTCCGGGACGACGGTGTCCGCGAGCAAGGGCCTCGAGCTCATCGCCTTCAGCCTGCTCGTCTACATGATGCCCCTGCTCGGGATCGTCGCGATCGCCCTGCTGCTCAGCGTGCTGACCCACAACTCCGCCGCCGCGGTGGTCGGCGCGCTGATGATCTCCCTGATCCTGCAGCTCGTGACGATCCTGCCCGGGCTCGGCGCGCTGCAGCCCTACCTCCTCACGACCCAGTTCAACGCCTGGCAGGGCTTCCTCCGCACGCCCATCGACTACGCGCCGGTCGTGCGCGCGGCCTGGGTGTGCGCGCTGTACGCCGTGCCGTGCGTGGCGGTGGCGTTCACGTCGTTCGTGCGGCGGGACGTCACCGGCGGCTGAGGACGCGTGAGCGCGCCCCGCGTCAGCGCATGATGCCGGTGTGCCCGATGGAGTAGCGACCGGGCTGCGGCCACACGGACAGGCCGTGGGGGCCCCGGCCGACGGCGATGCGGTGCAGGAGCCGGCCGGTGTGCGTGTCGATGGCGTAGACCTGCGCGTCGTAGCGGCCGCTGAGCCAGAGCACGCGGCCGTCGGCCGAGACGCCGCCCATGTCGGGGCTCGCGTGCCCGGGGATGCGCCACTTGTGCAGGCGGCGACCGCTGTTGGCGTTCAGCACGGAGACGGTGCCCTCGTCGCGGTTGCTGACGTAGAGCTTGCGCGAGTCGCGGCTGACGTAGATGCCGTGGGCGCCCTTTCCGGTCGGCTCGAAGCGCTTGGCCAGGGTCCGGGCGTCGAGGATCCAGACGCCACCCGACGCCATGTCGGCGACGAAGAAGCGACGGCCGTCCGGGCTGAGCTTGACGTCCTGCGGCATGGCCGTCGGCCGCAGCGCGACGTACCGCAGCACCGCCTCCCGCTGGAGGTCGATCAGCGCGAGGGTGCCGCTGAACTCGCACGAGGCCAGCGCTCGCCGAC
>JAOPZU010000047.1 GCA_025963955.1 Solirubrobacterales bacterium | reverse complement strand
GCGGGTCCCCGAGCGGCTGCGTGGCCTCCGGCGGCCGCACGAAGGCCGGGTCGACGCGGATCCGCCCCGCGCTCGCCACGCCGGCCGCGCCGAACGCCGCGTCCACGAGCGACCCCACGGTCCGCGCGACCCCGGAGGCCAGGACGTAATCGCCCGGCTCCGCGGCCTGCGACATGAGCTGCAGCCCCCGCACGACGTCCCGCGCGTCGCACCAGTCGCGGATCGCGGCGAGGTCCCCGAGGACCAGCTCGTCCTGCAGTCCCAGCTTGATCGCCGCCGCCCCCCGCGTGACCTTGCGCGGAAGAAAGCGCGCCGGGCGCCGCGGGCTCTCGTGGTTGAACGTGATCGCGCTCGAGGCGTGCAGTCCGTGGTGGGCGCGCATCGTCTGCACGAGCCCGTGGGCGGCGAGCTTGGCCACGCCGTAGGGGCTCGCCGGCCGCATCGGCGAGCGCTCGGACTGCGGCGACTCGCCCGCGTCGCCGAAGATCTCCGCGGAGCTGGCGACGACGACCCGGGCCTCCGGCACGACGGCGAGCACAGCGCCGAGCAGCGTCGCCGTGCCGCCCGCGATGGCGGCCAGCGTCGCGGTCGGGTCCGTCCACGAATCAGGCACGAAGGTCGGCGCGGCCAGGTGGTAGAGGACGTCGGGGCGGACCTCCTCCACCGCGCGCCGCAGCGAAGCCGGGTCGGCGAGGTCGCCGGGAACGACGGCGTAGCGCCCCGCCACGGCGTCCAGGTTGGGCGGTCGGCCGTCGGCCGGGGGGCGCAGCAGGCCCACCACCTCGTACCCGTCGGCGAGTAGCCGCTCGGCGAGATAGGAGCCGTCCTGACCGCCGATGCCGGTGATGAGCGCTCGGGGTGCAGCCACGGCCGCAGCGTATCCACCGCCGGTTCGCGGGGTACTGACCGCAGGCTCCTCCCGCGCGTCCGGCCGCTGCAAGACAGCAACCTTTCAGCTATGCGGGCGTTGACATCCGTACCCTTTCCCGCCGGGAGCCCCGCGATGCCCCCCCTCGCCAGCATGTCCACTCCTCTTCCGATCCACGACGCCGAACCGGAGTTCGACGTCGCCGCCGGCCTCGCGACCCCGCCGCCGACCGCCGACGTGCTTGGCGTGCCGATCGCGCTGACGGACTACGAGCGGACGATGGACTGGATCGACGCGACGATCGCGACGGGCGGGCGCGGATACGTCTGCGTCGCCGCGGTGCACACCGTGATGGCCTTCCAGGAGGACCCGGAGCTGCGCGAGGCCGTCCTCGCGTCCGACCTGACGGTGCCCGACGGCACCCCGATCGTCTGGGCGATGAACGCGCTCGGCCACCCGCTGAGCCAGCGCGTCTACGGGCCCGAGCTCATGGCCCGCCACTGCGAGCGCTCGGTCAGGACCGGGACCCGGATCTTCCTCTACGGCGGCGCGAACCAGGGAGCGCTCGTCCAGCTGGCGCTCAACCTCCGCCGGCGGTACCCCGGCATCCGCATCGTCGGCGGCTACTCGCCGCCCTACCGCCCGCTCACCGAGGAGGAGGAGACGGCGGTCGCCTCCGAGATCAACGGCAGTGGGGCCGACGTGGTCTGGGTCGGCATCGGCGTGCCCAAGCAGGAGAAGTGGATGGCGGCGATGCGCGACCGCCTCGACGCCCCGGTGCTCGTGGGCGTCGGCGCGGCGTTCGACTTCCACGCCGGCCGCGTGGCCCAGGCCCCGGACTGGATCCAGTCCATCGGCATGGAATGGGCCTTCCGGCTCTCCCGCGAGCCGCGCCGCCTGTGGAAGCGCTACGCGATGTACAACCCGAAGTTCGTCTTCGGGTTCCTCGCGCAGTATCTGCGCGAGCGGCTGCACCGCGCGTGACGAATACGCTGGTGTTCGGATGAACAGCAGCTACGACGTCGCGATCATCGGCACCGGCCGCGTTGGCCTCCCGCTCGCCCTGGCCTTTGCCGACCGGGGCCTGAAGGTCCTCGGGGTCGACCACGACCCGCACATCCTGGAGGCCGTCCGGGCCGGTCGGATGCCGTTCGAGGAGCCGGGAGCGCTCGAGGTCCTCGAGCGTGTGTCGGCGGCCGGCAGCATCGCCTGGAGCGATCGCGTGGCGGACGCGGCCGCCGCCCGCCACGTGGTGACGACGCTCGGCACCCCGTCCTTCTCGCACATCGAGATCGACCTCTCCCAGATCCGCTCGGTGCTGGACGAGCTGCTGCCGCACCTGCAGGCCGGCCAGTCGCTGACGCTGCGCTCGACGATCGCGCCGCGCACGACGGAGTTCGTGGCCGGCTACCTGGCCAAGCACCGCGACTTCGTCGTCGGGCAGGACATCTTCGTCGCGCACGCCCCGGAGCGCATCGCCGCCGGCAAGTTCTTCGACGAGATCGTGTCGCTGCCGTGCATCGTGGGCGGCGTCGGCGAGCGCTCGGGCGAGGTCGTCGGCGAGCTGTTCAGCATCTTCGGCGCCCGGATCGTGCAGACCACGCCGGTCCAGGCCGAGCTGGCCAAGATCTGGACGAACATCCTGCGCTACGCCACGTTCGCGCTGCCGAACCTCCTGATGATGGACTGCGAGCAGTACGACGCGAACGTCTTCGTCGTGTTCGAGCTGATCAACCGCGACTACCCCCGGGGGGGAATGGCGCAGCCGGGCTTCACGGCCGGGACGTGCCTGCGCAAGGACTTCGCCTTCAGCGAGGAGCGGTCGAACGCCCCGGGCATGCTGCTGGCGGTCTCCCGCGTGAACGAGTCCGTCCCCCTGTTCCTCGTGGAGGGCATGAAGCGCCGCCTGGGCTCCCTGTCAGGCGTGAAGGTCGCGGTGCTCGGCCTGGCCTTCAAGTCGGCGACCGACGACGAACGCGACTCGCTTGCCCACAAGCTCGTGCGGCTGCTCGAGCGCGAGCTCGCGGATGTCGCGATCCACGACCCGTGGGTCGTCGGCCCGACGCTGTCGCTGGCCGACGCCGTGGCGGACGCCGCCGCCGTCGTGGTCGCCACGAACCACCCGGAGTTCTGCACCGCGGAGGCGCTGCAGGCGATCGCGGCCGGTGCGAGGGAGGACGCGCTCGTCGTCGATCCGTGGGATTGCTGGGACGCGGGCCAGGTCTTCGCGTACGCGGCGGAGCTCACCGCGCTCACCGCGCTCGCCGAGACGGTCTGACCCGGCGCCTGGCGCCGGAGCACGAAGGAGCGGGGGGCCGGTACCGTCTGGCCCATGACCCGCGTTCTCGTCACCGGTGGCGCCGGCACCATCGGTGCGGCCGTCGTCCGTCGCCTGCTGCGCGACCCCGACTACGAGGTGCGCGTCTCCGACCAGCGCGAGGCGCCGGGCTGGATGCGCGAGGGCTGCGAGGTCCACCAGGGGGACCTGCGGGACGTGGAGCAGGCACGGCTCGCGACGGACGGCTGCAGCCACGTCATCCACCTGGCCGCGATCGTCGGCGGCATCGCGAACTTCCACAAGCTGCCCCACACGCTGACCGAGGTGAACAACGCGCTCTACAACGGCGTGGTCCGCGCGGCGCTCGACAAGGACGTGGAGCGCTTCGTCTACGTCTCCTCCTCGATGGTCTTCGAGCGGGCGACGCAGTACCCGACGACCGAGGCGCACATCCTCGACACGCCGATCCCGCAGTCGGCGTACGGCTTCTCCAAGCTGACGGGCGAGGTGTACGTGAAGGCTGCCCACGACGAGCACGGCCTGCCGTACACGATCTGCCGTCCGTTCAACGCCTACGGTCCGGGCGAGATGCCCGAGGACGAGGTCGGGATCGCGCACATGGTCCCCGACGTCATCAAGAAGTGCCTCAGCCTTCCCGCTGGTCAGCCCCTTCCGATCTTCGGTGACGGCACCCAGACGCGGACGATCACCCACATCGACGACATCGCGGACGGCATCGTCGCGGCGATGGCCTCGCCGGCCGGACTGAATGAGGACTTCAACATCTCCGCGGGCGAGGAGATGACGGTCGCGGAGATCGCGCGCGTGATCTGGAACGCGTGCGGCCTCGACCCTGCGGCCTTCGCGCTGGAGCACCAGCCGACCTTCGAGGTCGACGTCGTGCGGCGCTGGCCGTCGGTCGAGAAGGCGCGCACGATGCTCGGCTGGGAAGCGCAGATCAGCGTGGAGGAGGGCGTTGCCGCCACCACGGAGTGGCTGCGCGGGGTGCTCGTGTAGCGGCGCGGTCGCCCAGCGCGCGCACGAGCCGTGTAGGTGGCAGAGCCCCGTCGCGTGTTCCGCGACGAGCGTCTGCCACCGTCGCGGCTCAGGCGAGCGCCGCGACCGCCGCCTCGTACGTCCCGCGGATGCCGTCCGCCAGCGACGTGCCGGCGACGAAGCCGAGCTCCTCGCGGGCACGGGTGGCGTCCAGGACGCTGCGCTGCAGCTCGCCCAGACGGGCGTCCGCGAGCTCGACCTCGAAGGCCTCCCCGTCGGGCAGGCAGTCACGCAGCGCCGCGACCGCCGCCTCGTACGTCCCGCGGATGCCGTCCGCCAG
>JAOPZU010000171.1 GCA_025963955.1 Solirubrobacterales bacterium | reverse complement strand
GAAGGACGACGGTCTGCGTGCCCCGCAGCCGGTCGAGGACCCCCGCGCAGACGTCGTTCTCGAAGCGGGGGTAGAGGGAGACGACGGGCGGGGTGCGGACTACCGCGATCGGCCGGGCCGGGTCGAGCCCCAGCTCGTCGAGGAAGGCGGCGTCCGGATCGAAGTCAGCGAGGTAGTACTCCTCCTTCAGCCCCGGGTACGGCTGGTGCTTCTTCGCGCTCACCCCGTAGCGCGTCAGGCGCTCGCGCGGGATGGCGTCCGGGACGACGACGGCGTGGCCGAGCCGGCAGTTGATCGTGTGCTGCACGGTCGCCCACTCGTAGTCGAACATCGTCGAGCGCGGGATCCGCAGGAGGGCGGCGGCGACCGTGATGTCGTTGGAGCCGTGGCCGAGGGCGAGGTCGAAGCGCGGGCGGCGGCGGGCCCACCGCAGCAGGGCGGTCGAACGGTCGGCGAGGCCCACCGCCTTGGCGCTCAGTCTCTCGCCGCGGTGGTGGCCGATGACCGTGTGCTCCACGCCGAGGCGCTCGGCCAGGCCGATGGTCTGCGCGAAGTCGCGCGCGGTGACCTCGACCGTGGCGCCGCGGGCGCGGAACGCCTCGATGACCGGCTTGAGCACGAGGACGTGCGGCGAGTTCGTGAGGTCGACCCAGATGCGCATGACGTCGCGGTGGGGCCGTCTACGCCGCGGGCGCGGCGGCGAGCTCTCGCACGGTGGCCGCGACCTCGTCCACCTGCTCGCGCGTGATGGAGGCGCTGATGGGGATGGCCAGGTGCTGGGCGGCGGCGGCGTCCGTCCCCGGGAGGGGCACGCGGGGGGCCCAGCCGCCGGCGAGGACCGCGGGCTGGGCGTGGATCGGCTGCCGGTAGTAGCCCCGGCATTCGATGCCGCGCGCGCGCAGGCGCGCGGCGAGGGCGTCGGGCTCGGGGTGGCGGATGACGTAGAGGTGCCACGCGGGCCGCGCCCCGACGGTCGCCCGCGGCAGCCCGACGCTGTCCTGCAGCGCCTCGGCGTAGTGGACGGCCGCGGCGCGGCGGTGGTCGGCCCACTCGTCCAGATGCGGCAGCTGCACCCGCAGGATGGCGGCCTGCAGCTCGTCCAGGCGCGAGTTGTAGCCCACGGCCTCGTAGGTGACCTTGTCGCGCGAGCCGTGGAAGCGCAGCTGCTTCACACGCTCGGCGAGCGCAGCGTCGCCGGTGGTGATCGCGCCGCCGTCGCCGAGGGCGCCGAGGTTCTTGGACGGGTAGAAGCTGAAGGTCGCCAGCGAGCCGAGCGCCCCGGGACGGCCGTCGGGGCCGAGCGAGCCGGCGGCCTGGGCGGCGTCCTCGACGACGGGCAGGCCGAGCTCCTCCTCGAGCTCGCGGACCGGCGCGACGTTCCCGAACAGGTGCACGGCGATGATCGCCTTGGTCTTAGGAGTCACGGCCGCGCGCACGGAGTCCAGCGTCACGCAATATGTCTCGGGATCCACGTCGCAGAAGACGGGGACCGCGCCGAGCGGCGGGATCGCCTCCGCGCTGGCCCAGAAGGAGAAGGAGGGAACGACGACCTCGTCGCCCGGGCCGACGCCGAGGGCGCGCAGGGCGATCGTGATGGCCTCGGTCCCGTTGGCGACGCCCACGGCGTGCTGGACGCCGACGTAGCGCGCGAACTCCTCCTCGAAGGCGGCGACCTCCGGGCCCAGGACGTAGCGCTCGGAGTCCAGGACCCGCGCGATCGCCGCGTCGATCTGCGGCCGCAGCGGGTGCAACGGGGTGGCCGGATCGAAGAGCGGGACGGTCATGGCGTCGACACGCTACCGATGATCGCCGGTACCCTCGGCCCAGTGCTGACCGCCATGCTGTCCGTCGTCCTGGTGCTCTCGAGCATCACCGAGTCGCTCGCGGACTTCGCCACGCGCGTCGTCGGCGACCTCGGGCTGACGGGGATCTTCCTCCTCATGGCGCCCGAGTCCTCGGGCATCCCGATCCCGTCCGAGGCGACGATGCTGTTCGCGGGCTTCAACGTCTCCGAGGGCGAGTACTCGCTCGTGGCGGCGGTGCTCGTCGCGAGCGTGGCGAACCTCGTCGGGTCCTGGGTCGCCTACGCGATCGGGTACTACGGACGGGATGAGCTGCTCGAGAAGCACCTGCGCTTCTTCCACCTGAGCGAGTCGCACCTGGCCTGGGGCGACCGCTGGTTCGCGCGGTACGGGACGCCGGCCGTCTTCTTCTCGCGGATGCTGCCCGTCGTCCGGACGTTCATCTCCTTCCCGGCCGGCGCGGCGAAGATGCCGCTGGGGCGCTTCAGCGTGCTCACCTTCCTCGGGGCGCTGCCGTGGAACCTGGCGCTGTGCCTGGCCGGCAAGGCGGCGAAGGACAACTGGGTCGACATCAAGGACAAGCTGCACTACGTCGACTACGCGGTCGTGCTGCTGATCCTGGCGGGCGCGGCGTACCTCGTGGTCCGCTGGTACCGCTCGCGCGGCGACGACGGGAGCGGCGGGACGGCCGTGGACGTCCCCGCGACGTGACCGACCCGCTGGAGGCGCTGCCGCTGCGGCACGCGGTGCTGCTGGGGGTCCTGCACGGCCCGGCCGAGCTGCTGCCGATCTCCTCCTCGGGCCACATCACGCTGATTCCGTGGCTCGCCGGGTGGCCGTACGAGTCGCTGGACGGCGAGCTGCGCAAGGCCTTCGAGGTGGCGCTGCACGCCGGGACGGCCGCCGCGCTGCTGATCGCCCTGCGGGGGGAGGTCGGGGACGCGGCGCGTGGTCTGGATCGCCGCCGGATCACCCTGATCGCCCTGTCCTTCGCCGTGCCGGCGGCCGCCGGGCTGACGCTGGAGCGGACGATCGAGGAGCACCTCGGGACCCCTGAGTCGATCGCGGGCGGGCTGCTGGCGGGGAGCCTCGCGATGGCGTGGACGGACCGGGTCGGTGGCGTCACCCGGGCCCGGGAGGACGCGGGCGCGGCGGACGCGCTGTGGCTCGGGGTGGCCCAGGCGTGTGCACTGATCCCGGGCGCCTCGCGCAACGGGATGACGCTGGCCGCCGCGCGCCGGCGGGGCTTCGGGCGGGAGGACGCGAACGCGCTGTCCCGCCACGTGGCGCTCCCGGTGATCGTCGGCGCGACCGCCCTGAAGGGGACGCGGCTGTGGCGCCGCGGGCTGCCCCCGGGCCTCGCGGGCCGCTTCGCCGCGGGCGTCCTGGCGTCCTTCCTCTCCACCCTCGGCTCCACCTGGCTCATCCGCCAGGTCGAGCGCGACCGCTCCCTGGCGCCCTACGCGGTGTACCGGAGCGCCCTGGCCGCGCTGGTGCTGCGGCGGGCTTGGCGACGGCCCCGCCGGTGACGGCCCACCCCGCACCGCCCCACCGCCGCCGCGTCTGAGAGCATCGGCGGCGATGTCCGAGTCCTATGCCGCCGCCGGCGTCGACACCACGCAGGCCGACGAGGGCGTCGGCGCCCTGGTCCGCGTGCTGTCCACGATCGAGCTGGATCGTCCCAGCGCGTCCGTGCTGCCCTCCGGGCATTACGCGAGCGTCCTGCGCGTCGCGCCCAACCTGGGGATCGCGTTCTCCACGGACGGGGTCGGATCCAAGCTCGTGCTCGCCGAGCAGGCCGACCGCCTGGAGACCGTCGGGATCGACTGCATCGCGATGAACGTCAACGACATCATCTGCGTCGGCGCGGAGCCGATCGCGATGGTCGACTACCTCGCGGTGCAGCAGGCGGACGCGACGGCGCTCGGGCGCATCGCCCAGGGGCTGAAGATCGGCGCGCAGCAGGCGAACATCGAGATCCCCGGCGGCGAGCTCGCCGTGATCCCGGAGCTCATCAGGGGGCACCCTGACCCGCACGGCTTCGACCTGTGCGGCACCGCGTTCGGCACCGTCAGCCTCGACGGGGTCATCACCGGGGCGGACGCCCGCCCGGGCGACGCCCTCATCGGCCTGCCCGCCTCCGGCCCGCACTCCAACGGCTACACGCTCGCGCGGCACGCGCTGCTGGAGGACGGGACCAGCGGCGGCGGCCTTCCCAAGCTCGACATGCACGACACGCCGGCCGAGCTCGGGGGGCCGTCCGTCCTCGACGCGCTGCTCGAGCCGACCGTCATCTACGTCCGCGCGATCCTGGACCTCATCCACAGCGACGTGCCGGTCCACGGCCTCGCGCACCTGACGGGCGGCGGCCTGACGAACCTCATCCGCCTGGGCCACGACCGCCTCGGCTGGAGCATCGACACCCCGCTCCCGGTCACCCCGATCTTCGGCCTCATCGCCAAGCACGGGAACGTGCCGGCCGCTGAGATGTGGGAGGTCTTCAACATGGGCTGCGGCTTCGTCTGCGTCGTCCCCGCGGACCGCGCCGAGGACGCCGTCGAGACGCTCGCGAAGCACCATCCCGGGACCGCCGTCATCGGGCGGGTCACCGACGCCGGCGGCACCGTGAGCGTCCCGTCCCTCGGCATCACCGGCGACAAGTCGGGCCTGCGCGACGCGTAGCCGCTCGCCCGGAGGGTTCGGCCGCCCTCGTCGCGGCTACGTTGGTGCGGACGGTCCAAACCAACGAGAGGAACCACATGGCGGCAAAGGGACAGGCGAAGTGGGAGGGCGACCTGAAGGGCGGGAAGGGCACCTTCAGCGCGGGCGAGGGCATCACCGGCGAGTACTCCTTCAAGTCCCGCTTCGAGGACGGGCCGGGCGCCAACCCCGAGCAGCTGATCGCCGCCGCGCACGCCTCGTGCCTCTCGATGGCGCTCTCCAACGTCCTCGCGGAGAACGGGCACAACCCCACCTCGGTCGAGGTCACGGCCTCCGTCCAGCTGCGGCTGCTCGACGACGGGCCCTCCATCACGAGCATCGCGCTCGACGTCGTGGGCGTCGTTCCTGGCCTGGAGGAGGAGCACTTCCTCAAGCACGCCGAGGAGGCCAAGGCCGGCTGCCCCGTCAGCAAGGCGCTGGCCGGGGTCCCCGAGATCACCATGACGGCCAAGCTCGGCTGAAGCGCCCGCCGGCGGACGCGCTGCCCTCGCGAACCGGGCGCTCAGCCCAGCTTCACGTAGGTCAGCGCCCCGCCGCCGTCCGGCCCGTAGGTCCGGGCGGAGACCTTGTCCGAGGAGTTGCCCTCGATCGTGTGGATGGTGCCGTCGGCGTCGACGCCGGTGACCAGGCCGATGTGCTCGTCCCAGACGATGAGCTCGCCCGGGGCGGCGGCCTGCGTGGTGCGGCCGGTGCGCTGCGCCCAGGCCGAGAGCGCGTCGACCGAGCCGAAGCCCTGGCCGGCCTCGCCCACGGGCGTGCCCGCCTGGTTCGCGAGCCAGCTGACGAAGTACGAGCACCACGGGCCGACCCCGGCCCCGGCGGTCGCCCCGCGGTACTGCGCGATGCGCGGCCCGTCGTTGGAGCCGGGCGGCTGCTCGGCGACGCCGGCCGCGAGCTCCTG
>JAOPZU010000005.1 GCA_025963955.1 Solirubrobacterales bacterium | reverse complement strand
CGAACGCGTCGGCCAGCGGCTGCGCGACCCGCACGCGCACGGCGTCCGGCAGCGGGGCCCCGGAGAACCCGTCCCCGCCGGTCCCCGTCGCGGTGCCGCCCGCCCGCGCCGCGGCCAGCTCGCTCGTGATCCGGTTCTGCAGCAGGACGGTCAGCAGCGCGGCGCCCAGCGAGCCGCCGACACGCTGGATGACGTTCAACTGCGGCGTCGCCCGTGGGACCTGCGCCCGCTCGAGCGTCGCGTAGGCCGCGGCCATCGACGGCATCATCGTGCCGCCCAGGCCCAGACCCCGCAGGAACAGGCCGCCCCCGAGCAGCCAGTACGACGTTCCCGCTCCGACGAAGCAGAACACGACGGTGCCGGCGATCAGGATCGCGAGACCGCTGAGGACGACCGGGCCCGCGCCGATGCGGTCCGTCAGGCGTCCACCGAGGTTCATCGCGAGCGCGGCCCCGAGCCCTTGCGGGACGAGCAGCAGCCCGGCGACCAGCGGCGTCTCCCCGCGGGCCAGCTGGTAGTAGAGCGGCAACAGCAGCATCGACCCGAACAGCGCGACGCCGACGAGGAAGGTCGTCGCGGCCGCCGCGCTGAAGCCGGGATTGCGGAACAGGCGAACGTCGACGATCGGATGCGCCGTGCGCCACGCGCGCAGGACGAAGGTGGTGATCGCCAGCAGCCCCAGGACAACCGGCAGCCAGGCCTTTACGGCGCCAAAGAAGGTCCGCTCGGTGCCGTACTCCGCCAGGCCGAAGACGAGCAGCGCGACCCCGGGCGAGAGCAGGATCAGTCCGCGCCAGTCCAGCGGCGGGGGCCCGCCGTCCGTCCCGGCCGCCCCGGCGTTGCCGACGGCCCGCTCCCGCGGCAGCAGCTTCGCCGCGAGCACCAGGCCGACGGCGCCGACCGGCAGGTTCACCAGGAAGATCCACCGCCAGGAGATGCTCTGCAGGATCAGGCCGCCGAGCACCGGGCCGAGGATCGGCGCGAGCAGCATCGGGACGCCGACGACGCTCATCACGCGCCCCATCCGCTGCGGCCCCGCCGCCTGCGCGAGGGTGATCATCCCGACCGGCATGATCATGCCGCCGGCGGCGCCCTGGAGCACGCGGAAGGCGATGAGGGACTCGACGTTCCAGGCCAGGCCGCACAGGCCGCTCGTCACGACGAAGCCGCTGACGACGGTCAGCCAGACGCGGCGCGGGCCGAACCGCTCTGCGGCCCAGCCCGTCAGCGGGATCACGGACGCGAGCGCGAGCAGGTAGCCCGTCGAGACCCACTGGATCGTGGAGAGCGGCGCGTCGAGGTCGACGCGCAGGGTCTCGAGCGCGACGTTGACGATCGTCGTGTCGAGGATCGACATGACGGCCCCGACGATCACCACGATGGCGATCCGCTGGACGTCCTTCGGGAGCTCGCGCATTCCTCAGCCTCCGGCGCGGCGGTGGGTCACGGGTGGAGCTCCTCGATGGCCCTCGCGAGCCGGGTGAGCAGCCGGGCGGCGCCGCGCCGCTCGGCCGGGGTGAGCTGGGCGTAGACCGCGGCCCGGGCGGCGAGCACGCGCTCGTGCTTGGCGTCCATGAGCTCGCGACCGTGGTCCGTCAGGCCGATCAGGACGACGCGGCGGTCCCGGGCGCCGCCCGCGCGGGTGACGATCCCGCGCTCCGTCAGGCCGTCGAGCATGCGCGTGGCCGTCGGCGCGCTCACGCCCGCGGCCTCCGCGAGGTCGCCGACCGACAGCGTGTCCTCCGCGCTCAGCAGGGGGGCGAGCAGCAGGTACTGCGCCTTGCTGAGCTCAGGAACGGCCGGGGCGCGGTTGAAGCGGCCGGCGACCCGGCGCTGCGCTCGCGCGAACTGCTCGATGGCCGCGGAGAACTCCTCCAGCCCGGCGTCCGGTGGGGCGGCAGGAACGGTCGACATGCTGAGCATGCTAACCATTCGCACGCTACATGTTCCGTCTCTGCGACGGTTCGGGGCCGATTGGCGCGTCCGGTCCCGGTCCGGCGGATGCCCCGGGTACGCTCCGGCTCTGATGGACGCCCACCTCAAGTCCCTGGCCAACATCTCGATGGCGCTCAGCGCCGCCGAGGAGTTCCTGGACGACTCCGCCAACCTCAATGCCCGCGATCAGCTCGACGCCGCCGCCGAGGGGCTGTCGGAGCTCCGCGGGCGGTGGCCCGAGATGAGCCCGGCTGAGCGCACCGTCGTCGGGAAGACCGCCGCCCCCCTCCGCGACCGCTTGGACGCCGGTCGCGCGCGCCTGCCCAAGCTCAGCGCGCTGACGCAGGTCGCACCCCTCCCGGGCGAGGAGGACGACGACGACGGGGGGCCCGTGGCGGGGGAGGAGGCGCCCGTGGGCGCGGACGGCACCGCCGCGGGGAACGGGGACCTGCTGCCCCCCGCCGCATGATCCCGTTCGACCTGCAGTCGCATTCTACGGTCAGCGACGGCGAGCTCGAGCCGGCCGACGTGGTGGCGGCCGCGGCCGCGGCCGGCGTGGAGCTGCTCGCGCTCACCGACCACGACGCCGTCGACGGGGTCGACGCCGCGCTCGCGGCCGGGCTGGTCCACGGCGTGCGCGTCGTCCCGGCGGTCGAGCTGAGCGTCGTCGACACCGCCGGCGAGGGCGATCTGCACCTCTGCGGCTACCTCATCGACCACCACCACCCCGAGCTGACGCAGACGCTCATGGCCTGCCGGGCGGACCGCGCCTCGCGCGCGGACCACATGGCGGACGCCCTGGAGGCCTGCGGGCTGCAGGTCGACCGGGCCCCGCTGCACGCCCGCGGCGCGTCGGGGACCACGGTCGGGCGGCCGCACGTGGCGCGCGCGGTCCTGGACCACCCGGCCAACGCGGAGCGGCTCCAGGCCGAGGGGTTGCACGACACGGGCGCGGTCATCGAGGCGTACCTCATCTACGGCAAGCCGGCGTTCGTCCCGCGCCCGGCACCCACGATGGAGGAGGGCATCGCCCTGATCCACGAGTGCGGCGGGCTGGCGGTCTGGGCGCACCCGTTCTGGGACGTCGACGGCGAGGACCAGGTGCGCGCGAGCATCGACCGCTTCGCCGCACTGGGCCTGGACGGAGTGGAGGCGTTCTACACGACGTTCTCGGAATCCCAGACGCGGGCGGCCGTGGACCAGTGCCGGCGACGCGGCCTGCTGAGCACCGGTTCGGCCGACTTCCACGGGCCCCACCACCCGAACTTCCCCGTCTTCGGCGCGTTCTCCACCTACGACCTGGAGCCGGACCTCGGGCGGATCGCCGAGGTGTGAGGCGCCGCGGCCGGCCGCCGGGCCCGGCCGCCTCGACCGGGTCCTGACCGGCGAACCGGTACCGTCGGCGGCTCAAAATGGACGCTCTCCAAGCAATCGTTCTCGGCATCGTGCAGGGCCTGACCGAGTTCCTGCCGATCTCCTCGACGGGCCACCTGCGCATCGTGCCCGCCTTCTTCGGCTGGGAGGACCCGGGCGCCGCGTTCACCGCGGTCACCCAGCTCGGGACGATGCTCGCGATCCTCATCTACTTCCGGCAGGACCTCCTCCGGATCGTCGTGGCGACGCTCAAGTCCGTGCGGACCGACCGCTGGCACTCCCGGGACATCGACGCGAAGATCGGCTGGTACATCATCATCGGGACGATCCCGATCGGGATCTTCGGCCTGGCCTTCAAGAGCGTCATCGAGGACGGCGCCCGCTCGCTCTACGTGATCGGCATCGCGCTGATCCTGTTCTCCGCGGTGATCCTGCGGGCGGAGGCAGCCGGCCAGCAGGAGCGCGACATCAAGGACATCACGGCGCGGGACGGCCTGCTCATCGGCGTCTTCCAGGCGATCGCGCTGATCCCGGGCGTCAGCCGCTCGGGCGCGACGATCTCCGGCGGCCTGTTCCTCGGCTTCCGGCGCGAGGATGCCGCGCGCTATTCGTTCCTGCTCAGCATCCCGGCCGTGGTGCTGTCCGGCCTGCTCGAGCTGAAGGACATCGGCGACCACACCCACGCGAACGCCGGCGCCGTGCCGACCGCGATCGCGACGATCCTCGCGTTCGCCGTCGGCTACGCGACGATCGAGTTCCTGCTGCGCTTCGTGGCCCGCAACTCGATCGCCGTGTTCTGCGGCTACCGGGCCGCGGTCGGCGCGCTCGTGCTGCTGCTCGCCGGCACGAACGTCATCTCGTAGCCGCCGGCGCCCGCGCGCCGGCCGTCCTCAGCGGGGCGCGAGCACGCGCTCGAGGCGGAAGGCGAGCGCCTCGACCGCGAGCTCGGGCGTGGCGTTGACGACCCGCAGCGCGAACCGCGTCTCGTCCACGAGCGCCATCCCGGCGCGCAGGCCGTGGGCGTCCGCGAAGCGCGCGGCGTCCTCGGCGACCGCCGCCACGCGGTCGCTGTGGTGCACGAGCTCCGGCGCGCCGTCGACGGTGACGGCCACGTCTCGCAGCCAGAGGCCGACCAGGCCGAGCGCCTGGTCCAGGGCCTGCGTCCGCGCGCGGCGCTCCGCCCGCCGGCCGGCCTCGGTCGCCTCGCGCTTGGCCCGCGCCTGCTCCTTGGCGGGCAGGTACGGCAGGTTCGCGGCCAGCTGCTCCTCCACCGCCTTCAGTGCGCTCTCACCGTGGGCGGCGGCGCGCTGCAGCAGCACCGACCACGGGCGGCCGTGCAGGCGCTGGGCGATGCACGCCCGGGCGACGGCCTCCGCGCCCGCCCGCAGCGCCGGGCCCTCGCCCAGCGCCAGCATCAGCGCGCG
>JAOPZU010000626.1 GCA_025963955.1 Solirubrobacterales bacterium | reverse complement strand
GGGCGGGGCTGGGGAGCTACCCCACCAGCCAGATCGCGCCCTCGCGCAGCTCCACCGGGTAGGTCTTCAGCGCGCGGGCGCCCAGCGTGCCCTTCACAGCGCCGGCGATCGGCTTGAAAGCGCCCTGGGGGCCGCGCACCATCTTGCCGTCCCGCACGTCGTAGCGGGCGGCGTGCCAGGGGCATTCCAGGCAGCCGTCCGCGGTGACGTGTCCCTCCCCGAGCGAGGCCAGCAGGTGACGGCAGCGGTTGGAGACCGCGAAGGGGACCCCGTCGCTCAGCCCGACGGCGAGCTTGCCGTGCTCGCTCTCGACGACGGTGACCTGCGAGTCGCCGAGGGCGGCGACGTCGACGAGGCGGACGGGGGCGATGACGGGCAAGGTGAGGCTCCTCGGGATCGGGCGGGTGGTCAGCGTGATGACCGTACCCGCCTGCGCGAGCGGAGGCCCGCCGGGATGCCCGTCAGCCGCGCGCGGCCCGGTCGGCGCGCGGGTCCGGCAACGGGGTCAGCGAGGCCTCGATCTCCGGGCGGCGGTCCTCCAGCCACGGCGGCAGGATGATCCGGCGGCCGAGCTCCTCGACCGGCCCGTCGACGGTGAACCCGGGCGTATCGGTGGCGAGCTCGTAGAGGATCCCGCCCGGCTCGCGGAAGTAGACGGAGTGGAAGTAGTGGCGGTCGACGATGCCGCTGCTCCCCAGCCCGACCTCCTCGAGCGTCCTGACCCAGCGCGGGGCGTCGGCGTCCGTGGTGCCCCAGGCGACGTGGTGGACGGTGCCGGCGCTCTGGCGCGCGGGCTCGGCCGGCGGCTCGTCGAAGGCGATCCAGCCGCCGCGCTCGTCGCCGCGGACCTCCCACGCGTCCTCGCCCCGGCGGACGGCGCCCATCAGCTTCTCCAGGACAACGTCGCTGCCCTCCTGGTGGCCGCTGTAGGCGCGCACGCCCTCGAAGCCCTGCAGCGCGAGCGCCGCCGGGATGTCCGGGTGGTCGGCGATCAGCGGCGCGTCGGGCGCGGTGCTCACGACGAGCTCGTGGCTCAGCCCCTCGAAGTCCGCGAACCGCAGCGACCCGCCAGTGCGCTCGGTGGCGACGTCCTCGGCGCCGAGGCGGGCCGCCCAGAAGTCGAGCGCCTCCTCCGAGGCGACGCGCCAGACGATGCGGTGCACCATCCCGGCGCCGGCCCGGCCCGGAACGGCGTGCGGGTACTCGAAGAACGTGATGTCCGCTCCCGGGCTGGCCTGCTCGTCGCCGTAGAAGAGGTGGTACACGCTCGTGTCGTCCTGGTTGACCGTCTTGGCGGTCAGGCGCAGGCCGAGCAGGCGGGCGTAGAAGTCCACGTTGCGCGGGGCGTCGCCCGTGATCGCGGTGATGTGATGGAGCCCCTGGAGCTGCATGTGCGGCCGTCCTCGTCGTCGGTGCCAAGTAGTTGCACGAGCAACTATAAGGCGTTCTGACCCAATGGTCAACCCCGACGGACTGCCCCGGCCCGGCCCTTCAGCGGTTGCGGTTGGCGTCCAGCGGCAGCCGGAGCGAGAACGTCGAGCCGACGCCCGGCCGCGACTCCACGACCAGCGTCCCCTCGTGGAGCGCCGCCACCGCCTGCACGGTGGCCAGCCCGAGGCCGATGCCCGGGATGCCGCGCTCGGCGGCGGTCGACGCGCGGAAGAAACGCTCACCCAGGTGGGCCTGGTCCTCGACGGAGACGCCGATCCCCTCGTCCTCGACCTCCAGGACCGCCGTCGGCCCGTCCGCGCGCAGCCGCAGCGTCACCGGGCCGCCCCCGGGGGAGTACTTGACCGCGTTCTCGAGCAGGTTCTGCAGCGCCTGCGCCACGCGCTTCTCGTCCAGGGTGGCCATCAGCGGCGCCGCCGGGAGCTCGGTCTTCACCCGTTCGCCCCCGGGCCCCGCGGCCAGCGCGACCGACCGGGCGGCGGACGCCGCGAGGTCCGCCAGGTCCGCGGGGGCGACCTCCAGCGTCAGCTGCCCGGCGCGCTGCCGGGTGACGAGCATCATGTCCTCGACCATCGAGAGCACGCGCCGGGTCTCGCGCTCGATGAGCACGCCGGCCTCGGCGGGATCGACGTCCGCGTGCCGCACGGCGAGGTCCTCGGCGAGGTGCTGGACGGCGATCAGCGGCGAGCGGAGGTCGTGCGACACGGAGGCCAGGAACTCGCCCTGGGCCCGCTGCACCGCGGTCGCCTGCCGGGACTGGCCGATCTGGTCGCCGACGAGTCGCGCGAACATCCGCAGCAGGTCGACGTGGCGCTCGCTCAGGGCCGGCTCGGCGGCGGGGGAGACGCAGCAGAAGGATCCGAAGAGGCTCCCGTCGGGGAGGCGCAGCGGGACGCCGACGTAGGCGCCCAGACCGGCGTCCGTCCGCACGGCGAGCGCCTCGGTCACCGGGTTCGCCGCCGTGTCGGGCACGAGGTTGGCCAGGCGCCCGTCCACCATCCGCTGGCAGAAGCTCTCCTCCAGGGCCAGCGGCGCGTGGAGCTCGAGCCCGATGCCGGACGCGTCGCCGTCCATGACGCGCAGGTACTGCTTGCCCTCGAGGAACTCGGCGACGTAGGCCAGCTGGAGGCCGGTGAGCTCTCGCGCCGCGTCCATGGCGCGGCGGATCACCTCGTCGGTGCCGACGTCCTCCGGTGCCGCGGTCTCGTGCTCCTGGTGGATCATGTCGTCCACGCTATCGGCCGCCCGGCCCCGTCACGGAGCCACGGCGGTCAGCGCAGAGCGGTCGACCTGGTCCACGTGCGCCAGGCCGCTGAGCGCCAGCGTCAGGTCCAGTTCGGCCAGGAGCGACTGCAGCACGAGCGTCGCGCCGGCCTCGCCGCCGACCGCCAGGCCCCACATCACGGGCCGCCCGACCGCCACCGCGCGCGCACCGAGCGCGAGCGCCTTGAAGACGTCCGCGCCGCAGCGTACGCCCGAGTCGAAGAGGACGGTGAGCTCGTCCCCGACGGCGTCCACCACGCCCGGCAACGCGTCGAGGGCGCCGATCGCGCCGTCGACCTGCCGGCCGCCGTGGTTGGAGACGATGATCCCGTCGACACCGCGGGCCGCCGCCTCGCGGGCGTCGTCCGGGTGCAGGATGCCCTTCAGGACGATCGGCAGCGTGGTGCACTCGCGCAGGAACGCGAGGTCCTCCCAGGTCACCGCGGGGTTGGAGAAGACGCCGACGAACTGGCCGACGGCGGCCATCGGGTCCTCCTCCGGCGGCTTCTCCAGCGTTGAGCGGAAGATCGGGTCGCTGAGGTAGTTCGCGATGCCGACGGACTCCAGGAACGGCAGGTACGCCTCCTGCAGGTCCCGCGGACGCCAGCCGAGCAGCCACGTGTCGAGGGTGACGACGATGGCGGTGTAGCCCGCGGCCTCCGCGCGCTCCACCAGCGAGCGGGCGAGCTCGCGGCCGCGCGGCCAGTACAGCTGGTACCAGCGCGGGGAGCCCGCGCCGCCCGCCTCCGCGACGGCCTCCATCGTGTACGAGGAGGCGGTCGACGCGATCATCGTCAGGCCGGCCGTCGCCGCGGCGCGCGCGACGGCGAGCTCGCCGTCCTCGTGCACGATCGACTGCACCCCGATCGGCGCGATCAGCAGCGGCGCGGGCATCTCGGTCCCGAGGACGGTCCGCGCGAGGCTGCGCGTCTCCACGTCCCGGAGCATCCGCGGGACGATCCGCTGCCGGCGGAACGCCGCCAGGTTCGCGCGCATGGTGTCCTCGGTGCCGGCGCCCCCGTTCAGGTACCCGCGCGGGCCGGGCGCCAGGCGCGCGGTCGCCTCGCGCTCGAGCGCGTCCCACGCCATCGGGTGCTGCGGGCGCTTCCCGTTCATCGCCCCCTCGAGGTAGATGCCGTACTGGAAGTTCGCGAAGGGCGTGCTCATGGCGGGAGCATCCCACGGGCTCCCGCCGGCGCGTGCGTCAGGCCGCCACGCGCACCGACGGCGGCCCGG
>JAOPZU010000589.1 GCA_025963955.1 Solirubrobacterales bacterium | reverse complement strand
CGATCATGTCGCTGCTGCGCATCGTCACTCCGTAGTCGTTGATACGGGGAACAGACGCCGAACCCCCGAGCAGGTCATACGCGGGGGTCCCAGCTATTGGATGTGTCGATGCTACGCCCGGCCTCGTCCGCGTGCAAACCACACCGGAGCCTGGCGCCACGACGCTGGACAGCCCGCGAAGTCGGGCTGGCCCGCTTGTCGCATTTCGAGCGAGGGGGACTCGCTTCCGTCAGGAGTAGCGCACCACGTGCTCGTGGATGTCGGCGACCTCCCACGACGCCCTCGCGGCCCCAACAACCCTCAGTCACTGGCGTGCTTTGTTGGCCGCGAGCGATGCGGCCGCCCGTAAGTCCTGCGGATGGAAACGTGGTTCGGGTTGCCAGCGTAATCATCACGGTGAGCGCCAGGATCGTCATCGCGCTCAGCCACCAGATGCCGACGCGCTGCCCGAAGAGGCCGCCGGCGATGCCCTGAAGCGCCCCCAGCCGAAGAGCATTGGCAGGAGCACCGCGAGCGGAAGCAGCCGCCGCACCATGATCCGCCGGGGTCACTCGTCGTGGCGAGGTCGACGAGCCGACCGCGCGGGCGCGTGAGCACGACCGCCGCCGCCAGCGTCAGGAAGCAGATCCCGGTCGTGAGCGCCATCTTCGCCGCGGAGGCCGGACCGTAGAAGAGGGGAATCGCGTAGAGGTAGCCGATCGTCGTGAGCGCGCCAAGACTCGCAACCGGCACGGCCACGACCTCGGCAAGCCGCCACCCGTGCCATTCCCGTGCGTCCAATCCGCCCACCGCAACACCCAGCAGAAGGAAGCAGACGGCCGTCGTGGGCGCGAACCGGCCGGGATACGCGATGCCGAGCGCGTGACCGGCGTCATCCCGGAAGAGCAGCTCGTCGATGCCGAGCCGCCACCCGAGCACGTACTCGCTCAGAACCGCGACCCCGAGGATCACGCTCAACGAGGCGCACCCTCGCGCGGTACGCAGGCGCCAAGGAGCGCCGGGCGACAGATGCAACAGCAGGCCACCGGCGTTGGCGATCAGGCCGAGGGCCGTGAGCGGCTTCATTGCGACCGTGCCGGGGACGACTTTGCGGAGGGTCGCCACGTCGAGCGTCCAGCCTCCGACGAGGACGAGGAGGGCGGTAAGGATCACAGCAGTACACGCCAGGCGGCAGCCAAATCGCAGCGGGAACGCGGATAGCGATGCGGCCAACACGCCTGAGGTATCGACGGCTGCGCCGCAAACTCGAGTCCTCCTTCCGGCCGGGGTCTTTTCCCAAGGAGTGTCCACGGCGCGGGAGGCGAGACTGCGCATGAGGGTGCTCGCCGCTCGCGCCGATGAGGATTGCCTGGACAACAAGCCGGATCAAGGCGCATAGAGCTGCCGCGCTCCCCTTGCGCGGTCTACCGGCTTGATCCGCTCAGATACGCGCTCGAAGCCCCGGGCCGAAGCCTCGACCGTCGCTCCGTTGTCTGCATGCGACGGATGAGGGAACCGCTGTCGCTGCGCCAGCGGCGGTGGCTGCAGCCCGAGGTCCGAGTAGAAACCAGGGTTCAAGGGTCCCTTTTCAGCTGCTCCACTTGGACCGGGCTTGGAGAATCGAGTCTTCCCCGCCCATCACCCAACCCGTTTCTTGGCTGTTGCCCTCGCTATCGCGGGAACGGTGCGCGCTTGGTCGCACCGCCCCGGGTCCACGTGATCGTGCTGCCAACACGCTGGAGCGAGCCGCCGTCTATGTCCTCGCCGCGGTCAAGCTCAGTGAACCCCCGGATGTGCGGTCGGATGGTGCGCACCGCGAAGTCCGGGACGACATTTGCGGAGCGGTCAGCGTTCACACCGCCGTGCGACGCGATGTAGGCCGCCGCCCCCGACGCGCGGACCACGTACTTCGTGACGATGTAGGAGCTACCGTCCCGGCCCTCGACAAGGGGCGGGCCAACGGCAGCCTGATGGCCAGCAAGCAGATCGGTGACCACGAGCTTCTCGGCGTGTCCTGGGCCTGCGGCGTCCTCGTCCACCACGACGAAAGCCACGTACCGGCCCACGAACCGGACCGCGCGCACGTCCGGGACATCGACGCCCAGCGACGTATGACGACCGCTCGCATACCAGCACCCGTAGTAATCGAAGATGTCGGAGCGGTAGACCAGCGCTTTCGGACCCTGTGCAACAATCTCGCCGCCCCTGGCACGGTGGCGACACGCCGCAGACGCTGAGGGTGCCGCGCCCGCGGACGCGACGCCACCTACAACCGCTGCCGCACCCAGGATGCCGCCCAACAGTCTGCGTCCGGTGGACACCAGGACGGTGCTGCCCCGCGCTTGGATGAGCCTCGCGCCACCACGCCTGTCGAACATCCCCGCGGTCTACCAGAGTGCAGCGAGTTCTGCAGTCAACAAAGGCGGCCGTCGGACCGTGATCTTTCGTCTCAGCGCCGGCGCGATCACGAGCACGGCCCAGGCGTGGTTCCCGTTCAATCGGCGGTCGAAGACGGAGGCTTGGGTGAGCTGTGCGCCGCTCGCCTAGAGGTTCAGCGACTCGCCGCAGCGTGGAGAAGCTGCGGCGGCAACGCGCCGCGGCTTGACTAGCTATCGCGACGCGCGGGCGGGATCGCGGACGCTTTTCGGTCACAGCGACTTCGTGATGAGCAACAGGCTCGCGTCGGCCTCCAGTATCCGGCCGTTGGCCACCATCAGCTGAGCCGACAGCGCATCCCGCAAATGCCGTCCCAGCGCAAACCTCGAGTCGTTGCGGTAGGCCTCGGCGCCGATCACGCTGAGCATGTCGGCGCAGATGCGGGGGGCCTGCTCAGACGCCGCGAGCTTGAGGTTGTTGAAGCGCAGCACCGACCCCATCGTCCCAAGGCCATGGGTCGCCGGTCGTTCCGGAATGGTGACGAGGTCGTTCAGCCCCGCATGGGCCCCGTCGCGCAGCATGCTCAGGCGCGACATGACCTGCGCCAGACGCTGCACCGCAGCTGGGGGATCACCGGCCTGACGTCGTGCGGCCTCGCGCCAATAGGCTCGGCCGCGCTCGAACGCATCGCTCGCGATGCCGAGCCACACAAAAGACCAGAGCACGTGTGACACCGGCACCATCGACTCGATAAGCACGTCAGCGGCGTTTGCGGCTAGCACCTGCTGGGGGGTGAAGCGCGGCCGGAGCACGAAACCTGATGAGCAGGTGCCGCGCATCCCGATCGTGTCCCATGTTCCGAACGGCTCCAGCTCGGTTTCGTCGCGGCGGTGCAGCACCATGACCTGGTCCCTAGGCGCTGCGCCCGGGCGGCGTCTGACGGTCGTCAGGTAGCCGTCGCAGTGGGCGCCGTAGCTCACCGACGGTGCGCGCTTCTCGAACGTCAGCAGGCCGTCGGGGCCGCCCTCAACGGCCGCCACCGAGCGGCCAATGTCACCGCCGGTGCCGATCTCGGAGGTCGCCGAGGCGATCAGCAGCTGGTGGGCCGCCACCTCGCCGAGGTACGAGCGGAACCATGGGGCCCCTT
>JAOPZU010000577.1 GCA_025963955.1 Solirubrobacterales bacterium | reverse complement strand
GGCGCGCCTGCACGGCCATCCAGTCCTGCAGCAGGACCGCGGCGGCGCGCGAGTCCTCGGAGCTCCGGGCGTCCCCGCCGGCCGCGCGGGCGGCGATCGTCGTGGTGAAGCGTTCGTCGTACATCTCGACGGGGACCCGCGGGATCGCCTCTGCCAGCCGGGCGGCGAACTCCCGCGCCTCGGTGGTCTGCGCGGTGTCGCGGCCGGACAGCCCGAGCGGCAGGCCGACCACCACGCGCTTGACGCCGTGCTGGCGCACCGTCCCGACGACGCGGGCGAACCCCCTGCGGGTGTCCGGGCGGAGCACGGGGTCGATCGGCGTGGCGAGCGTCCCGGTGGGGTCGCTCAGCGCACACCCGCACCGCGCACTGCCGTAGTCGAGCGCCAACACCCGCACGATGCTACGCGAGGGCCGCCTGGATCGCCGCACGAGCGGCGTCAAGCGCGTCGGCGAGCTTCTCGGGGTCGCGGCCGCCGGCCTGCGCCATCGTGTCCTTCCCCCCACCGCCACCGCCGACGACCTGCGCACCGACCTTGACGATCGTGCCGGCCTTCACGCCGCGCGCGATCGCGCCCGGACCGGAGGCCACCACGAGCGAGACCTTGCCCTCGAGCGTGCTGCCGAGCACCGCGACGGCATCCTCGCCCAGCTTGCCGCGGACGCGGTCGGTCAGATCGGCGAGGTCCTTCGGGCCGACGCCCTCGACGCTGGCTGCGAGGACCTGGATGCCGCTCGTGTCCGTCGCCTGCGCGGCGAGGCGGTCGACCGCGCCGGCGTCCGCCCCGCCGCTGCTCTTGGCCGCCGCCTTAGCCTTGGCCTGGAGGGCGGTGACCGCGTCCGCGACGTTCTCGGGCTGGGTGCGCAGCGCGTCCGCGGTGCGGCTCAGCTGCGCGTCGTGGGCGCGCAGCAGGCCGATGGCGGCGGGGCCCGTCAGCGCCTCGATGCGCCGGACGTTGGCGGCGCTGGAGCCCTCGGAGATGATCTTGACCACGCCGATCTCGGCCGTCGAGCGCACGTGGGTGCCGCCGCAGAGCTCGCGCGAGAAGGAGCCGTCGCCGATCTCCACCATTCGCACGACGTCCCCGTACTTCTCGCCGAAGAGGGCCATGGCGCCGAGGGCCCGCGCCTCGTCGAGCGTCGTCTCCATCGCGCGCACCGGGTGGTTCGCGAGGACCCAGGCGTTGATCTGGTCCTCGACCTGGGCGCGCTCCGCCTCTGTCATGCGCTGGGTGTGGGTGAAGTCGAAGCGCAGCTTGTCCGGGCCGACGTAGGAGCCGGCCTGACGCACGTGGTCGCCCAGCGTCTGGCGCAACGCGGCGTGCAGCAGGTGCGTGGCGGTGTGGTTGGCCTGGATCGCGGTGCGCGCCGGCCGGTCGACGGACGCGGTGACGCGTTCGCCGGCGGTGAGCTCCCCCGCGAGCAGCTCGACGACGACGGCCTGGTCCTCCCCCGCGCGCAGCACGTCGGTGACGGCGGCGCTCGTGCCGTCGCCCTCACCGGCGATCGTCCCGCCGTCGGAGACCTGGCCCCCGCCCTGCGCGTAGAACGGCGACTCGGAGAGCTTCACGAACGTCCGGCCGTCCCGCTCGGTCACCGCGGCGACCGTCGTCTGCTGCTCGAGCTGCTCGTAGCCGGTGAAGACCGTCGGCTCGCTGGAGAGGCCGCGCACGAGGTCGGCCGCGCCGCCGACGCGGCCCTTGCCGCCGACGCCGCCCGCCGAGCGCGCGCGCTGCTGGTCCATCAGCCGGGTGAAGCCCTCCTGGTCGACGGTGACGCCGGCCTCCTCGGCCACCTCGGTCGTCATCTCGATCGGGAAGCCGAAGGTGTCGTGGAGCTGGAAGGCGGCCGCGGCGTCGAGGGTGCCCTTCGCCAGGTGCTCCTCCAGCAGCGCGAGGCCCTGCTCGAGCGTCCGGCCGAAGCCCTCCTCCTCGGCGCGCACCCACTTGAGGATCCGCTCCTTCTCCGTGTGGAGCTCGGGGTAGGCGGTGCCCATCGTCTCCAGGACGACGTCGACGTACCGCGGGAGGAAGCCGTGCGGAGCGCCGATGCGGCGGCCGTGCTGGATCGCGCGGCGCATCAGGCGGCGCAGGACGTAGCCCCGGTCCTCGCTGGACGGGACGACGCCGTCGGCGATCAGGAAGGTCATGCCACGGGTGTGGTCGGCGAGGATCCGCAGCGAGCGCTCCTCGGGCTCGGCGACCGTCGCAAGCTCGCGGCCCAGCTGCATCAGCGGGACGAACTGGTCGGTGTCGAAGACGGTCTCGACGCCCTGGAGGATCACGGCCATGCGGTTCAGCCCGAGGCCCGTGTCGATGTTCTGCGCCGGCAGCGGCGTGAGGACCTTCTGCTCGTCCTGGTCGAACTGCATGAAGACGAGGTTCCAGAACTCCAGGAAGCGCTCGTTCTCGCCCCCGGGCAGATCCTCGGCGGTGCCGTACTCCAGGCCACGGTCGAGGTAGAGCTCGCTGCAGGGGCCGCACGGGCCGGTGTCGCCCGACCACCAGAAGTTCTCGCTCGCGGGACACAGGACGATCCGCTCCCGCGGGACGCCGACCGACTCCCAGGCCGCGATGGCCTCCTCGTCGGGCCCGATGCCCATGGCCGGATCGCCCTCGAACACGGTCACCCAGACGTCCTCGGGCTTGAAGTGGAACCCGTTGAGCGTGAGGTCCCAGGCGAACTCGACGGCGCCCTGCTTGAAGTAGTCGCCGATCGAGAAGTTGCCGAGCATCTCGAAGAACGTGAGGTGGCGCGCGGTGACGCCGACGTTGTCGATGTCCGGGGTGCGGAAGCACTTCTGGCAGCTCGTGAGCGTCGGCTGCGGCGGGGCTTCCAGGCCCATGAAGTACGGCTTGAGCGGATGCATCCCCGCCGTCGTGAGCAGGACGGACGGGTCGAACGCCGCCGGGACGAGCGACCCTGAGCGCTGGCGCTTGTGGCCGTGCCTCTCGAAGAAGGCCAGGAAGGTCTCGCGGATCTCGTCGGAGGTCACCCGCTGATTGTCGCCTAACCGCTGACGGGACGTACCGTGGCGCGCGGGCGGGCCTCATGGCGGCTGGCGCCGGCCAGGGCCGCGACCCCGGCGAGGATCGCCGCGACGGAGCCGACGACGAGG
>JAOPZU010000557.1 GCA_025963955.1 Solirubrobacterales bacterium | reverse complement strand
ACGGTCGGGCCGGTGGTGTGCCCGCGTCGTACTTCAGGTCCCGCCCTGGCCGGTGCAGATGTACGGCGGGTCCGCGCGCCGGGGGCCGTCGTACTTCTGGTCCTGCCCTGGCCGGTGCAGACGTACGGCGGGTGGGTCAGCTGAGCAGGCCGACCCGCTGCGCGCGGCTGACGGCCTCGGCCCGGTTGCGCACCTCGAGCTTGCGGTAGAGCGCGCTCGTGTGCTCCTTCACCGTGTGCGGCGAGAGGTGCAGCGACGCGGCGATCTCACGGTTCGTCGCGCCGCCGGCCATGAGGTCGAGGACCTGCTGCTCGCGGTCGGTCAGGCGCGTGCCGGTCGGCTCCTGCCGCGGCGGGAACACGGTCATCCCGAGCCCGACCATCCGGACGGCCCGGGCGATGTCGGCCGCCGGCCAGTCCTTGGAGACGAAGCCCGCCGCTCCCGCGGCGCGCGCGGCGTTCGGGGAGATGTGTCCCGCGCCGCTGATCAGCAGCACGTGGGTGCGCGGGGAGAGCGCCTTCAGCCGCTCGCAGATCTCGGGCCCCGACTCGGCCCCGACGAACAGGTCCACGAGCGCGACGTGCGGCGCGTAGCGGGTCGTCAGCGCCAGGGCCTCTGTCTCGTTGCGCGCGGACAGGCAGCGCTGCACCCACGGCTGCTGCCCGAGCATCACCCGGAAGCCCCAGTGGACGACGTCGTGGTCGTCGACGATCAGCACGCGCAGGGCGCGCGGGTCGTCCTTGAGGTCGGGCACGTCCGGCAGGACCGGGGCGCCGCGGGCGGCCTCAGGACTCACGGGGCACCACCAGCCGCACGCACCAGCGCCCGCCGTCGCGGCGGCCGAACTCGACGACCCCGCCGAGCTGCAGCGCCTCGAAGGCCGATAGGCGCAGGCCCATACCCGACACCGCCGCGGCCGGGCGAGCGCCCGCGGCCGGCACGCCGTCGTTGATGACCTCGAGCACGAGCGCGTCGTCGCTCTCCACGAGCTTCACGTCGATCCGCGTGGGCTGCGCGTGCTTGCGGGCGTTGCGCACGGCCTCGACGAGGACCGAGCGGGCGACGTCCGCGGTCGCGGGCTCCAGGCGGTCCATCGCGCTCGTCGCGTCCTCCACGTGCAGCTGCGCGCCCTCGGGATCGACCGCGGCGGCCGCGCGCAGATGGGTGAGCTCGTCGCGGAGGGAGGCGGCGGACGCCCGCGACGGCCGGCCGAGCGGCCGCTGCACCGCGGTGCGCAGGTCGCCGAGCGCGGCCTGCACCTCCTCCGCGCAGCGCGCCTGGGTCTCGGCGTCCATCGTCTGCCCGGACGCGAGCACGAGCGAGACGCCGAACAGCCGCTGGACCACCCCGTCGTGGATCTCCCGTGCGAGGTCGATGCGCTGCTCGAGCTGGCGGGAGCGCTCGACCTGCGCCGTCGCGATCCGCGCGATCGCGGCCAGGGCGGCGGTCTTGCCGAGCGTCCACAGCAGGTGGCGCTCGTCGTCCCCGAGCGGGCCCGCGCTGCGCGGCCGGTCGGACAGGACGATCCCGACCCAGCGCCCCGAGGCGATCATCGGCGTGCAGACCAGGACGGTGTCGTCGACGAGGCCGGCGTAGCGCTCGGGCAGGAGGGAGGAGGCGTCCTCGGGGATCTCGATGACGCGGTCCTCGACCAGGGCCTGACGCGCGATCGGCGTCGTGTCCGGGTTGAAGAGGAAGTCGCTGAACTGGCTGATGTCCAGGCCGTGCACCCCGGCGGCGGTGACGCGGCGCACGGGTGCGTCGTACCGGAAAAGGACCGCGCGGTCCATCGAGGTGACGCGGCAGATCGCCTCGCAGAGGCGGTCGTAGAAGGCGCCGGGGGCGTCGTCGGACTCGACCTGCGCGAGCAGGTCCACCACGATCTCGATCGCGTTGATGTGCGGCGCCTGGGCGACCGGGTCGGTCATGGGCATGTCACAGGCTGATCCTACGCTGCGCCGGCCGGCCAGCCGCTGCCCTCGCGGGCGAAACGCACCGCGAGCATCGGCGGCGGCGCCAGCGTCAGGCGCAGGACCTGGCCGGCGTGCAGCGACAGCTCCCAGTCCTCGGCGCACTGCGGGCAGACGCAGCGCGCGACCGAATCGTGGGAGCCGAGGGCGACGACCGTCGACTGCGCGCTCGTCAGGCACCAGGGGCATGCGAAGGACGCCTCGACCAGCGGTGCGGGATCCTCGGCGAGAAAACGTGCGCAGTCGGTGACGGCCACGCTGCCAGCGAACCAGCCCCGCGCGCGAGAGGGAAGGGACGCGGTGGCGTCGACCCCCCGGTCGGGTGGCTCGCGTCGCGCCCCGGTGGCAACGAATGTACGCCACCGTTGACTTCCGCCGCCAGGGATGTACAGTCCTGCACATTGTGAGCCTGATCGCTGCCGCCGCACCCGCCGTCGACGCCGCTCCCGCCGGAGGAGCCGCGCTCGGCCAGGTCCTCATCGGGACCGCGGTCTCCCTGTCCATCCTCGTCGCCCTCTTCGTCCTCGGCCTGCGCCACCGCGCCGGGCACCGGACGCTGCACCGGCTGGCCCGGCCGCTCGTCCGGCTGACCGGCCTGCCGGCCTGGAGTGTCCTGCCGATGGCCGTCGCCGTCGCCGGCTTCGTGCTCGCGGGCGTCGGCTTCGTCTGGGACGTGTCGCTGCACATCGGGCAGGGGCGCGACACGGGGCCGTTCGGCACGCCGGCCCACTACCTGATCCTCGCGGGCATCTACCTGTTCGTGGCCGCGGCGTGGTTCGCGGTGGCGATGCCCGTCGGGGAGCGCCGGCCCTCGTGGATCCGCATCACGCGCTCGTGGTACGTCCCGCCGGCGGCGGTCGCGATGCTCGCGACGTCCTTCTTCTCCATGTCGGGCTTCCCGCTCGACGACATCTGGCACAACCTGTTCGGCCAGGACGTGACCCTGTGGGGGCCGACGCACCTGATGATGATCACGGGCGGGCTGTTCCTCTTCTTCGCGCTGACGTTGCTCGTGCGGGAGGGGCGCGAGGCGGTCCGTGACGGGCTGCACCCGGAGCTGCGGCCCGTCCCGGAGTGGATGACCCGCATGCTCGGCGTGCGCGCGGCCTCGGTCGCGGTGGTCGGGGTGACGGTCGCCTACCTGCAGGAGTTCGCCTTCGGCGTGCCGCAGTTCCGCCTGCTCTTTGACCCGACGATCATGGCCTTCGGGGCCGCGTTCGGGTTCACCGTCGCGGCGCTCGCGTTCGGCCGCGGGCGCGCGCTCAAGACGTGGGCCGCGTCCGTCATCACCCTCGGCGCGCTGACGATCGTCGTCGGGCCGGTCCTCGGCGAGAGCACCCACCACTTCCCGCTGTTCCTCGTCCCCGCGCTGTGCGTGGAGGCGAGCTTCCGGATCCCGTGGGCTCGGCCCGGCGGCTACCGCTTCGCCGCCGTCGCGGGTGCGCTGATCGGGACGGTCGGCGTCGCGGGGGAGACGCTGTGGTCGCACGTGTGGATGCCGATCGCCTGGCCCTGGCACCTGCTGCCGGAGGCGATGCTGCGCTCCGTGCCGGTCGCGATCGCGGGTGCCGTCCTCGCGGCCTTCGTCGCCGCGGGCCTGCAGGCCAAGCCGGGCGCGATCGCCACGCGCCCCGGCAGCTGGAGGGTCCCGGCGGGAGCGATCCTCGTCCTCGTGGTCTCGATGGTCGCGCTGCTGCCCACGCAGGCCCCGCGCCTGTCGGGCGACCTCACGCTGACCCAGGTCCGCGGCGGCGCGAAGCCGCTCGTGCGCATCACCGTGCGGGTGTCGGACCCGCGGGCCGTCGAGGACGCCGACTGGTTCTACCCGATGTCCTGGCAGGGCAAGGAGCAGGCGGTCCACCACGGGACGATGCAGCGCGTGGGCCCCGGCGTCTGGCGCTCCTCGGAGGCGTTCCCGGTCTACGGCACCTGGAAGACCTTCCTGCGCCTGCAGAAGGGCGACGTCATGGAGTCGATCCCGGTCTACGCCCCGGCCGACAGCGCGATCCCGGTCCCCGGCATCGCGGCGACGAACGGGCCGCGCGCCTTCCAGCGGGACCTGCGCCTGCTGCAGCGCGAGCGCAAGCCGGACGTCCCGAACTGGCTCTTCCGCGGCGCGAGCATCGGGGTCGCCGGGGCAACCCTGCTGCTCGCCTGGCTGCTGGGCTGGGCG
>JAOPZU010000536.1 GCA_025963955.1 Solirubrobacterales bacterium | reverse complement strand
GTCGCGTTCGCCATCCTGGGCCTGCAGACCCGGGGCTACCGGCGCTTCGAGATGGCGATCCTCGGCTTCCTGGCGATCATCCTGCTCGGCTTCCTCTACGACACGCTGAAGATCGGCTTCGACGGCGGCGCGGCGGCGAAGGGGTTCATCCCCGGCTTCCAGGGCACGGACAGCGTCCTGCTCGCGACGGGCATCCTCGGGGCGACGGTCATGCCGCACGTGATCTACCTGCACTCGTCGCTCACGCAGAAGCGCATCCCGCTGCGCGACGACGCCGACCGCCGGCTGATGCTGCGCTTCAACCGCATCGACGTGACCATCGCGATGACGATCGCCGGCCTGGTGAACCTCTCGATGCTGCTCGTGGCTGCGTCCCTGTTCCACGGCTCCGGCTTCGACGCCGGATCGATCGAGAAGGCGCACGAGGGGTTCGATGCGCTCGTCGGGCCGGGGGCGGCCTTCGCGTTCGCGGCGGCGCTGCTCGCGTCCGGCCTCGCGTCCTCCAGCGTCGGCACCCAGGCCGGGCAGGTCGTCATGGATGGGTTCATCCAGCGGACGATCCCGCTGATCGTCCGGCGCGGGGTGACGATGGCACCGGCGCTCGTGGTCCTGGCGATCGGCCTCGACCCGTCGCGGTCGCTCGTCATCAGCCAGGTCGTGCTGAGCTTCGGCATCCCGTTCGCGCTTGTTCCCGTGGTGCTGCTGACCCGGCGGCGGGACATCATGGGGCCGCTCGTCAACCGTCCGGTGACGACGGCCGTCGCGATCGTGGTGGCGACGGTCATCAGCCTCCTGAACCTGTTCCTGCTCTACCAGACGTTCTTCGGCTGAGCCGCAGCGCCCGGCGCTCTCGTAGAATCCCCGGCATGCCGCTCGCCGAGACCTTCCGGACCGTCGTCGACTCCCTGCCGGACGACTGGACGGACCTGGAGCTGGACCTGCGGATCTTCGACGAGTCGCGTTACATCGACGCGTCGGTCTACCTCGTCACGTGCGGGGCGCAGCCGTACTCCAAGCACGACTGGCACTGGCGGATCCTCGTCGCGCACCGCTTCGGCCACGCGGCGGCGGTCCCGGCGGTCAACACCGCTTTCGACCTGCTGGACGGCGCGGGGATCCAGGGCGAGCTCGCGGTCCGCGAGGTCCGCTCCGGCCGGGTCGAGGTCACCCACACCTGGGGCCGCCCTGAGTCGGTCCGCCAGGACTACCTGCGCCTGCACGCCCAGTAGGGAGGAGCGGCGGGTCAGCCGCTGTCTTCGGCGGTCTTCGTCGCACGGCGAGGTCGCGTCGGTGGCGTTGGTCCTATCCGCTGTCTTCGGTGGCCTTGGTCGCACGGCGAGGTCGCGTCCGTGGCGTTGGTCCTATCCGCTGTCTTCGGTGGCCTTCGCCGCACCTTCTTCTGCGAACCGCGGGTTGAACATGTCCGCCACCTCGGGGGCCGTCTTCACGATGCCGAAGCGCGCCTCCCAGGCGGCCCAGGTGCGCAGGGCGGGCACGTCGAACGTGCCGATCTGTCCCGACGCGGCCTGGAAGGTCTCGCTGACGGCGTCGAGCTGTTTGGCGACGAGCGCCCGGTCGAGGCCGGGAACGGCGGCCTGCAGCTCGCTGACGGCCGAGTCCGGGTCGGAGATCGCCGAGCGGTAGCCCCGCTGGAGGGCGGTGACCGTGGCGCGGACGACGGCCGGCGAGTCCTGGGTCGTGGCCCGCGTGGTGACGAGGACGAGCTCGGGGTAGGCCGGGGCGCCGTACTCGTCGACCCGGAAGACGTGCACGCCGGGGCGCCGGGCCTGCAGCGCGACACCCTCTGCGTTCCAGAACGCGGTCGCGCCGGAGACCCTGCCGCCGAGCAGGGCGGGCACGGCGTCGAAGCCGATCGTGACGCGCCGCACCTTCGCCGGGTCGCCGCCGTCCCCGCGGACGAGCGAGTCCAGGACTGCGGTGTCGCTCGGCAGGCCCGTGACGCCGACGGTCCGGTGTTCCAGGGCGCGCGGCCGCGGGACGTCCGGGGCGGCGACGACCGCTGCGAGCGGGCGCTGCACGAGCGCCATGACGGCCACGAGGTCGCGGCCCTTGGCGCGGGCGATCGCGAGGTCGTGGAGGTCGAGCACCGCGAAGCGCGCCTGCCCGCTCAGCAGGCTCTTGACCGCGTCGGTGCCGCTGCCGGGGATCTCGACGCTCAGGCGGACGCCCTCGGCCTCATCGAAGCCTCGGGCCATCGCCAGGTAGATGCCGGCGTGGACGGCGCCCGGGTGGAAGTCGAGCAGCAGCTTCGCGGCCTCGTCCGGCCGTCCGGCGTCGGGCGAGGACCCGCAGGCCGGCAGCACGAGCGCGGCTGCCACCGCGAGCAGGAGCGCGGCCAGGTGGCGGACGGAGCGGGTCGGCGGGAGCACGGCGCGGGATCCTACGCGGCCGTCCACGCCCGGCGGGCCACTCCGGCCTGAGCGGGCGGGCTCGCGTCCTACACTCCTCCGATGCGTCGCCGTGTCACGTTCTCGCGCAATGTCACGTTGTCGCTGTCGCGGACGTGTCAGTGCTTTTGTAAGTACTGCGCGTTCAAGACGCATCAGACGCATCTGCATTCGCCGGAGGAGGTGCTGGCGTTGATCGACGGGGCGGCGCGACGGGGGGTGAAGGAGCTGCTGGTGCTGACCGGCGAGCGGCCGGAGGTCAACGCCGGGGTGCGCGCGAGGCTCGCGGAGTACGGGCACCGGGACTTCACCGCGTACGTGGTGTGGGCGTGCGAGCGTGCGTTGGAGCGCGGGCTTTTGCCGCATACGAACCTCGGCGTGCTCTCGAAGGAGGACCTGGGGCGGTTGCGTGAGGTGACCGCGTCGCAGGGGCTGATGCTGGAGTCCTCGCGCGATGATCTGGTCGCGCATCAGGGTTCGCCGACGAAGGACCCGGCCCGCCGGCTGGAGACGATCCGGTGGGCCGGTGAGCTGAGGATCCCGTTCACGTCGGGGATCCTGGTCGGCATCGGCGAGTCGCCCGAGGATCGCGTGACGGCGTTGGAGGCGCTGGCGGGGGTGCATGCGGAGTTCGGGCACTTGCAGGAGGTGATCCTGCAGAACTTCGTGCCGCATGAGTCCTACTACGGCCAGGAACCGGGCGAGATCGCCGACGAGGCGGCCAAGCGGTACTGGGCGACGGGGATCGCCGATCAGCCGTCGAAGGCGTTGCCGGAGTGGGCCACGCCGGTGTCGATCCGGGAGATGGAGGAGCTGATCGCCCACGCACAGGAGCTCATGCCGGGGGTCGGGATCCAGGCGCCGCCGAACCTCTCAGACTGGTGGCCGCAGCTGGTCGGCGCCGGGGCGACCGACCTCGGCGGCCTGTCCGCGAACGGGGATCACATCTCACCGGAGCATCCGTTTCCCTCCCCGCATCAGGTTCGCAAGACCCTGGCGCCGCTGGGGTACGCGCTGACCGAGCGGCTGTGCGTCTACCCGCAGTACATCAACGAGACGTGGCTCTCCCAAGGGGTGCTGAACACGATCACCTCGCGCTTCTGGTCGTTCATCCCGCGCTCCGGATCGGGACGAACCGAGCCGCCGCGCCCGTTGCGGCCGGATCTGGTGGCGGGGGCGATCGTCAAGGGCCGCGACGGGGTGGCGTTGTCCCCGGACGAGTTGACGGCGCTGTTCGCGGAGACCCGCCCGGAGGTCATCGAGGACATCAGGCAGGCGGCGGACGAGCTGCGCACCGACCTGGTGGGGGACACCGTCACGTTCGTCGTCAACCGGAACATCAACGTGTCGAACGTCTGCATCGTGGGGTGCGCGTTCTGCGGCTTCGGGCAGGGCAAGCGCTCTCCGGACGCCTACGAGCACTCCCGCGAAGACTTCGAGCAGCGCGTCCTGGACGCCGTGGAGTTCGGTGCCACCGAGATCAGCATGCAGTCGGGCATCCATCCGGACTGGCAGCTGGAGGACTACCTGCACTGGCTGCGCGTGATCAAGCAGACCGCCGCCGGGGTGGGGGCGGAGCTGCACGTGCACGCGTACTCGCCGATGGAGATCGCGCACATGCAGGACATCAGCGGCCTGCCGCTGCCCGAGCTGTTCGCGCAGCTCCGAGAGGCCGGCCTGGACTCCACGCCCGGCACCGCGGCGGAGGTGCTGCACGACGGGGTCCGCGCCCGGATCTCGCCGAACAAGCTGCCCGCGGCGCGGTGGGTGGAGATCATCGAGGCCTCCCACGCCGCCGGGCTGCGGTCCACGAGCACGGTGATGTTCGGGCACATCGAGGAGCCGTGGGAGCTGGCGGAGCACATGCGCGTCATCCGCGAGCTGCAGGAGCGGACCGGCGGGATCACCGAGTTCGTCCCGCTGTCGTTCATCCCCTTCCACACGCTGCTCGGCCGCACGCACGGGGTGGAGGAGATCTCCATGCAGGAGAACCTCAAGCACACCGCCGTCTTCCGCCTCGCCCTCGGAAAGTCGATCACCAACCTGCAGGCCTCCTGGGTGAAAATGGGTCTGGACGGCGCGACCGAAGCGCTCAAGTGGGGCGTCAACGACCTCGGCGGCACCCTCATGGAGGAATCCATCAGCCGCATGGCGGGCTCCGCCCACGGCGTACGCCTGGACCCCCCGCAGCTCATCGCCGCCGCCCACGCCGCCGGCCGCCCCGCCGCCGAACGCACCACCCTGTACACCATCCGCGAGCGGCATCCGCTCGGGGCGCGCGTCTAGCGAGCGGGCCCGGGCCGGCCGCCCGCCGGACCCGCCCCTGGGACCGGAATCTCTAGGCTGCACCGATGAGCAATCAGGAGCAGGGCGAGGCGATCACCGCCGCGGGACTCGAGGCGCTGAAGGCCGAGCTCGCGGAGCTCGAGGGGCCCGCACGGCAGACGATCGCGGCGCGCATCTCGGTCGCCCGGGAGATGGGCGACCTGAAGGAGAACGCCGAGTACCACATCGCCAAGGAGGACCAGGGCCATCTGGAGACCAAGATCCTGCGGCTGCAGGCGCGGCTGCGGGCGGCGGTCATCGTCGAGGTCGACCAGGCCAGCGACACCGTGGCGTTCGGGGCCACGGTGACCGTCACGGACGTGCAGTCCGGCAAGACGAACACCTGGACCATCGTCGGCCCGACCGAGGCGGACGCGAAGACCGGCAAGCTGTCCTCCGAGTCACCCGTCGCCGTCGCGCTGATCGGCGCCAAGGCGGGGGACACCGTGAGCGTGCAGACCCCGCGCGGCGAGCGGCAGATGACCGTCGACCGCATCGGCGCCTGAGGCTCGCGGCAGCGGACGCCGGCCCCGGGTGAGCGGGCGGCGCCGGGGCCCCTAGAGGAACAGGTCGGTCGCCGCCGGGCGCAGCAGCGGCTGCACGCCCGGGCCGTCCGCGGCGGTCACGTGACGGCCGAGGCCGCGCACGAGGACCACCGGCTCGCGGGAGTCCTTGCCGCGCACGAGGTCGGCCGCGGAGGCGGCCTGGTCGGCGACGGCGATCCAGGTGGCGTTCAGCGCGCGGCCGGCGGAGTCCTGGAGCCCTCGCCAGTCCTCCAGCGGTCGCAGTCCCGCGACCCCGATCGCCACGTCCGCCTGGCCGTTGCGCCACGCGCGCCCGAAGGAGTCGGTGACGATGACCGCCGGCGTGCCGGGCAGGCCCATCCGCAGGCGCCGCGCCGAGTGGTCGGGGTCGGCGGGCAGGACGATCAGCTCGTCCTCGTGGGCGGCGTTGGAGGCGTCGACGCCCGCGTTCGCGCAGACGAACCCGTGGTGCGTCCGGCAGATCAGCACCTGGTCGGTGATCCGCAGCAGCTTGCTCGACTGGTCCAGGATCACCTGCACCTGGCGGGGATCCCGGTGCTGCCGCGTCGCGATCGTCCGGGCCAGCGCGCAGGGCTCGACGCCGGCCAGCGGGACGACCGCGCCCTCGGCCTTGCTGATCACCTTGTGCGCGACCACGACGACGTCCTCGGCGCCCGTGGTAACGCGCGCCGCGATGAGCGCCGCGAGGTCGTCCCCCGCGCGGATCTCCGGGAGGCCCGGGACGGCGGTGGCGGTGACCGTCGTGGGCGGCACCGCCGGGGCCTACCGCCGGGCCAGGCGGTTCAGCATGCCGCGGGTGTGCGCAGCGTTGCCGTGGCCGCCGCCGAGCGCCTCGCGCAGGGCGGCGAGGTCGTCGATCGTGTCCACGTCGAGAATCAGCGACGGCAGCTCCTCGATCCGGAGCACGGCCCCGGCCTCCTGCGCCGCGGCCACGTGCCGCTCGCGCGAGCCCGGCCCGAAGGCGGGGATGATGACGTCCGGCGGGGTGAGCACGAGGCCGTTCGTCCCGTCGCCGTGCCGGTCGGGGATGACCACGACCTCCGGCGAGGGCGCCGGCGCCCGCGTCAGCAGGGCGTCGATCTCCTTCGGATCGAGCGCCGGGCAGTCGCCGGGGACGAGCAGGACGCGCCGGGCGCCGCGCTCGATCGCCTCGCGGACGCCGATGAGGGCGGCCTGGCTGTGACCGGCGTCCTCCGGGTCCAGGACGGTGTCGGCGTCGTAGCCGTGCGCGATCGCCTCCATCGCGGCCTCGCCCGTCACCACGAGCACGTGGTCGATCTTCTGCGCGCGCCGCAGCGCGATGAGCACGTCGGTGACCATCGCCTCGACGAGCGCGCGGCGCGTGCCCTTGCCGAGGTCGTCCGCCAGCCGCGTCTTGCCCGCGACGAAGTGCTTGACCGGCAGGACCGCGAACGTGCTCATGCGCGACCGCCCAGGCCAAGGGCGAAGTCCAGCGTCGTGCGGGCCACGCGGGTCCGTGCGGCGGCGTCGCCCATCATCGTGTCCGTCACGATGACAGGCAGTCCGGCGTCCGGGGCCTCCTCGTCCGCGAGCAGGCCGTCGAGCAGCCCCGCGTAGGCGGTCGCGACGCCGTCGGCGCTCAGCGCCAGCCCGGCGTGCTCCATGAAGATCGCGGAGGGGCCCTTGACCACCCCGCCGTTCACGACGGGCGAGACGGCCACCACGGGCGCCCGGGTCGCGCGCAGCGCGTCCGCGAGCCCTGGGACCGCCAGGATCGGGCCGATCGAGATGATCGGGTTGGACGGGCCGACGATCACGGCATCGGCGTCGGCTATCGCCCGCAGGACCTCCGGGGTCGCCGCGGCCGCTTCCACGCCGTCGAAGAGGACGTCCTCGACCGGGCCCTGCGCGCGGTGGCGGATCATGAAGTCCTGGAACGGCCACCAACGCCCGCCGGCCTTCACCCGCGTGCGGACGGGTTCGTCGCACATCGGGAGCACGGCGACCTCGACCCCGAGCGCCGCGGTGAGCGCGGCGGTGGCCACGGTCAGGCGCTCACCGGCGGCCAGGCGCCGGGAGCGCTCCACGCAGAGCGCGAGGTCGCGGTCGCCGAGGTTGAACCAGACCTCGACGCCCAGCGCGCGCAGGCCGTCCATCACCGCGAAGGTGTCGCCGTCGATGCCCCAACCGCGCTCGTCGATCAGGTCGGCGAGCCAGAACGTGCACAGGTCCGGGTCCGGCGAGACGTGAGCACCGTAGATCTCCACGTCGTCGCCCGTGTTGGCGATGACCGTCAGTCCCCCAGCAGGTACGACGTCGAGCAGGCCGCGGGCCAGCTTCGCGCCGCCGGTCCCGCCGGCGAGGACGACGACCTTCATCGAGCGGGCAGGCCCGAGATCTTGATCCCCGCGTGGGTCTTGTAGCGGATGTTGATCCCGATCAGGAGCGGCGTCAGCTGCTCGGTCAGGCGGGCCATCTCGAGCTTCCCGCAGTCGACGGTGCGCAGTCCGGGGATCAGCTCGATCAGGGCGCTGAAGCGCTCCTTGTCGGCCTTCTTGTCCCCGCAGACCAGCACGTCCTCGTCGAGCTCGTGGTCCAGGTCCTTCAACTTCGCCGCGCTGATGGTGTGCAGCGCGCTGATGACGCGCACGCCCTCCGGGACCATCTCCTCGGCCTGCTGGGCCGCCGAGCCCTGCCACACGCCGAGCGTCCGCGTCGCCTTGCCGCTGACGGCGGCGGCCAGGGGGACCGTCGCGTCCACCACGAGCTGGCCCTCGCGCAGGACCGTCTTCAGGTTCGTGAGGGTCTCGGACTGCGAGCGGAACGGGACGGACAGCAGCACGAGCTCGCTCGCCGCCGCCGCCTCCTCGTTGGCCGCTCCGGTGAAGCTGCCCTCCGGGACGGCTTCGAGCGCCTTGGCGGCGGCCTCCTGCGCTCGACCGGCCTCACGCGAGCCGATGACGACCGGCACCCCCGCGCGGCCGAGGCGGACGGCAAGGCCGAAGCCGAGGGCCCCGGAACCGCCGATGATCGAGATCGCTTCGCTGGGCACGCGGCGATCCTATAGTTCCGAGGCCATGACCCCTGCGCTGCCGAACACCGTCCAGATCCGCGAGGTCGGCCCCCGGGACGGCTTCCAGAACGAACCGGAGACGATCCCCACGGCCGACAAGATCGCGCTCATCGACCGGCTGGCGCGGACCGGGATCAAGCGCATCGAGCTGACCTCGTTCGTCCGCGCGGACGTGATCCCGCAGTTGTCGGACGCCGTCGCGGTGCTGGAGGGCGTCGACATCCCGGACGGGGTCAGCCGCAGCGTGCTCATCCCAAACGAGCGCGGCTTCGACAACGCCCTGCCGCACCGGGAGCTCTTCGAGGAGATCGGCGTCTTCTGCAGCGCCTCGGAGACCCATAACCACAAGAACGTCAACCGCACGATCGACGAGTCGCTGGCCGGGATCGACGCGCTCGTGCCGCGGGCGCTGGAGGCCGGGTTGGAGGTCGAGGCGGTCATCGCGACGTCCTTCGGCTGCCCGTACGAGGGTCACGTCGACCCCGAGAAGGTCTTCGGCATCGTCCGGCGGCTGATCGACGCCGGCGCCCGTGAGGTCGGGTTCGGGGACACGACGGGCATGGCCAACCCCGTGCAGGTCGCGGCGTTCTTCGGGGAGGCGATCGCGCGCTTCGGCGACGAGGTGCTGCTGACCGCCCACTTCCACAACACGCGCGGTCAGGGGCTGGCCAACGCGGTGGCCGCGCTGCAGGCGGGCTGCACGTCGTTCGAGTCGAGCTTCGGCGAGCTCGGAGGCTGCCCGGTGCCGGCCGGCGCGACGGGGAACATCGCCACGGAGGATCTCGTGAGCATGCTCCACGAGATGGGCGTGCAGACGGGGGTGGACCTGCCCGCGGTGCTCGACGCCGCGCGCGCGGTCGCGGAGGTCCTGGGCCGGCCGCTCGGCTCGCACACGCTCGTGGCCGGACCGGTCGTTTGGGGGTAGTCCCCCGGCGTGGAGCCCCGGCCGCCCGGCGGGGCCGGTAGCGTCGGCCCGCGATGCTCGCGCTGCTGCGACCCAAGCCCTTCCGCGGCGACCAGGTGGCCGCCGGGACGGTCGTGCTGACCCTGCTGGTGCTGCTGCTGAACGTACGGATGGGGCAGTGGGGAAGCGGCGCCCACCTGCTGTACACCGCGGCGGCCGCGGCGCTGGTGCTGGGGATGGCCGTCGCCGCCCCGGCCGAGGAGGGCGGGCCGCCGGCCTGGCACTCGACGCTCTACGTCTGCGGGTTCGTCCTGACGCTGCTGCTGCTCGTCCGGCTCGCGGACGCGCTGGGGAGCGACGGCGGCTCTGGGACCGTCACGGTGATCGGGCTGGTTCTCGTCGCGCTCGCCACCTGGATGTCCCGGGCCCGCGACTCGGCGTCGGGGACGCTGCTCGGGGCGCTCACCGCCGTGGGGACGACCGCGGCACTCCTCGACCTGCTCGCCTCGCCCGACGGCGTCCCGGGCTACCGGTGGCTGCTGGTCCTGGACGTGCTGCTCCTCGCGCTGATGGCGCTGTGGGAGCGGGTGCGGGGCCCCGCCCACGGCGTGCAGCTGCTGAACGCCGCCGGCCTGACGCTGCTGGCGATCGCCGCGACCTTCGCGGTGCCGCTGCTCGGCCTGCTGGTCCTCCTCGGCACGGTCGGTGGCCGGTCGGGGACGTTTTCGGACACGCCCTCGCCCTCCTGGGGCTGGGCCCTCCTGGTCCTGGCCGGTGGCATCGGCGTGCTGTCGGCGGGCGCCGCGGACGACGAGCGCGGGAACGTGCTGGTCGGCGTCGCCCTGCTGCTCGCGTTCGTCGCGCTCGCCGCGGGCGGGAACCTGGTCGGCTGGCCCGTCGTCCTGGGAGCGGGTGCCGCGGCACTGCTGGCGGTCGGGCTGCGCCCGAGTACGCCGCTGCCCGCGGAGCCGCCCGAGGCAGCGGCGGGCTCCGCACCGATGCCGCTGCCGCCCGTGCGCGCGGTGCGGTCGGTCGACGCGGACTGACGCGATTGGCCACCGGCGGACCGGGCATCCGGACCGCATGAGCCAGGACGAAAAGCCGCCCACCGGATTCCCCGAGCCGCCGGCCTCCTTCGAGCCCGGGAACATCTCGGATCAGGACAGCCCGTACACGAGCCTCAACAATCCCGTTCGCGATCCCGATCCGACCGAGTCGCCCGACCCCTACGACACGCGCGAGGACCCGCTGGCCCCGCCGGAGGATCCGCTGCGCGAGGACATCCCGCACACGCCTACGGGCGCGACCTCCACGAGCGCGCCGCACCCGGCCGCCGACATCGAGGCGGACCGGACGAACCCGCCGCAGCGCGACGACATCGACGACTGACGGTTCAGGCGGGCGCGGCGAGCGTCCGCGCGTAGGCGACGAACCAGTCGAGCGCGTCCGGGTCCGCCAGGCTGTCGCGGGAGGCCGCCTGGTCCGCCGGCTGTCCCATGAGGATGCGCTTGACCGGCACTTCCAGCACCTTCCCGCTCAGCGTCCGCGGGATCTGCGCCACGGCCTCCACGACGTCCGGGACGTGCCGCGGGGAGCAGTCTTCGCGGATGCGCCGCGCGATCCGGCGGATGAGGTCCTCGTCGAGCTCCGCGCCCTCGCGCAGGACGACGAACAGCGGCATGAAGCCCTCCGTCGACGAGGCGCTGCCGGGGCGGCCGACGTCCACGATCAGCGCGTCGAGGATCTCGTCCAGGGCGAGCACCGCGGCGTAGATCTCAGCGGTGCCCATGCGGATGCCGCCGCGGTTGATCGTCGAGTCGCTGCGGCCGTGGATGACGCACGTCCCGCGCTCTGAGAACTCGATCCAGTCGCCGTGGCGCCAGACCCCGGGGCGCACGCCCTCGAAGTAGGCGAAGTAGCTGTCGTGGTAGCGGCTGCCGTCCTCGTCGCCCCAGAAGAACACCGGCATGGACGGCATGGGCTGGGTGATGACGAGCTCGCCGACCTCCCCGAACCCGAGCTCGTTCCCGTTCTCGTCCCACGCCTGCACGTCGCACCCGAGCGAGCGGCTCTGCAGCTCGCCGAGGTACACCGGCTCGGTCGGGACCCCGCCGACGAACGCGGTGCACACGTCGGTCCCGCCGGAGGTCGAGAACAGCCACGTGTCCTCGCCGACGTGGTCGTAGACCCAGCGGAAGCCCTCGGGGGACAGCGGCGAGCCGGTGGCGCCGACGGCGTTCAGCTTCGACAGGTCACGACCGGCGGCCGGCTCCACACCCGCCTTCATGCAGGAGGCGATGAACGCGGCGCCGGTCCCGAAGATCGTGACGCCCGCCTCCTCGGCCAGGTCCCACAGGCGATCGAGGCTCGGGGTCCCCGGGTTGCCGTCGTAGAGGACGATCGAGGCGGGCGTCAGGAGCACGCCGACCAGGAAGTTCCACATCATCCAGCCCGTCGTCGTGAACCACAGGACGCGGTCCTCCTCGTGGGCGTCGAGGTGGAGGTGCAGCTTCTTGAGCTGCTCGAGCAGGATGCCGCCCTGGGATTGCACGATCGGCTTGGGCAGGCCGGTGGTCCCGGAGCTGTAGAGGACCCAGAGCGGGTGGTCGAAGGCGACGGGGGCGAAGGTGAGCTCCTCGCCGGAACGGACGAAGTCCTGCCACAGCACGGCGTCGCGCAGGCCCGAGAGGTCCGGCTCGGCCGACAGGTAGGGCAGCACGACGGTGGTGCGGACGGTCGGCAGCTCCTCCTGCAGGCCGGCGAGCACGGTGGTGCGGTCGAAGTCCTTGCCGCCGTAGCGGTAGCCGTCCACGCACAGCAGGACCGTCGGCTCGATCTGGGAGAAGCGGTCGACGACGGTGCGGGCCCCGAAGTCGGGCGAGCACGAGGACCACGTCGCGCCGATCGATGCGCACGCGAGGAACGCGGCGATCGCCTCGGGGATGTTCGGGAGGTAGGCGACGACGCGGTCGCCCTCGGTCACGCCCGCGGCGCGTAGGCCGGCGGCCATCGCCGCGGTCTGGGCGCGGAGCTCGGCCCACGTCCACGCCTGGAGTCCGCGCAGCTCGGAGGCGTGCTGCAGCGCCAGGGCCGTGTCGTAGCGATTCCGGAAGACGTGCTCGGCGTAGTTCAGGCGCGAGCCGGTGAACCAGCGCGCGCCGGGCATCGTGGCCTGCTCCAGCACCTGCTCGTAGGGCGCCGAGGCCTGCACGTCGTAGTACTCCCAGATGCTCGCCCAGAAGGCCTCGAGCTCCGTGACTGACCAGCGCCAGAGCTCGTCGTAACTGCTCGTGCTGACGCCCTTCTCCCGCGCGAGCCACGACGCGTACTGCGTGATGTTCGCGTGGCCGATCCGCTCGGGTGAGGGCTGCCACAGAAGGACGGGGACGCCGGTGTCGCTCATGCGCCCCGGACTCTCTCACGTGGGCCGGGGACGTGCGGGGGCGGCAGGGTGCTCAGTCGTAAGAGGGGCCGAACGGCCCCCGGGACCCGGCCTCGTCCGGCGGCGTTGCCGCCGGGGAAGGCGGGACGGGCGGCGCGAAGCCACCGAGGTCCGGCGGGTCCGCGTCCGGGGCG
>JAOPZU010000502.1 GCA_025963955.1 Solirubrobacterales bacterium | reverse complement strand
CACTCGCGCCGATCGTCGACCACCAGACGCTCACCGAGTACATCCAGTCCCGATTCGACGAGTTCTCGAGGTCCCAGAAGGACGTCGCGCAGTACATCGTCGACCACCTCGACGAGGTCGCGTTCCAGACGGCCGAGGAGCTCGCCCGCCGGGCGAACACCTCGAGCTCGACGGTCGTCCGCTTCAGTCAGGCGCTCGGCTTCCACGGCTTCCCGGACCTGCAGGACGCGGCGCGCGACGAGTACCGCCGCCGGGTCGAGGCCCGGGTCGGACCCGGCAGCGGGACCGGCGAGGCCGAGCCGCTGTTCGGTCTGGACCAGAGCCCGGGGGAGGCGTCGATCGCCGCCGACCACCTGGCGGTCGAGGAGACCGCCCGGCGCGTCTCGCGCAGCGTCCTGGACGCCGCCGTCGAGGAGATCGGCAAGGCCGAGCGGGTGATCATCGTCGCGGCCGATCAGGTCGCGTACTTCGGCACCTACTTCCGCCACCTGCTGATGCTGCTGGGCATCCCGACCGACATCGTCGCCAGCCACGCGCAGGAGGGCCGGGCCCGCCTCGCACGCCTGGACGAGAACGCGGTGCTCATCGGGATCACGGCCGGCCGCGCACACCCGCTGGTCGTCCGCTCGCTCCAGCTGGCCCGGCACCGCCGCGCGACGACGATCGCGATCACGGACGCGACCCTGTCCGAGGCCGCGAAGCTCGCACAGCACAGCCTCTTCTACTCCTCCAACAGCCCGTCGTTCGTGCGCTCGCACGTCGCGCTGCTGTCGCTCCTGCAGGCCATGGCCCAGGGGATCTACGCCAACGACGGCGCCCGCGCGGACCGCATCCGGGCCTACCGCCTGAAGTAGCGACCGCCGGGGCGCCCGAGCGCCCCTGGGGGAGGAGCCGACCCGCGGACCCGTCGGGGCGCCCACCGGGGCATGCCCCCGGTCGCGAGCGGCGACGCGCCACGACCCCCGGCCCGGGCACCGCGTCCTCCGCAGACGCCGTCTGCGGACGCGCACGGACCGTCGCCTCCTGAGGGCGATCCGGGCGACACCACGACGAGGGGTCCTGCGGCCCGTTCCTGCGAGAATCGCTGGAATGCGCGACGAATCGACTCCTCGGGTGAAGACCGGCCTCGCGGAGATGCTCCGGGGTGGCGTGATCATGGACGTGATCGACGCCGAGCAGGCGAAGATCGCGGAGGCCGCCGGCGCCACCGCCGTGATGGCTCTGGAGCGCGTGCCGTCCGACATCCGCCGCGACGGCGGCGTCGCCCGCATGAGCGACCCGCAGATGATCAAGGAGATCCAGGCCGCGGTCTCGATCCCCGTCATGGCGAAGGCCCGCATCGGCCACTTCGTCGAGGCGCAGGTGCTCGAGGCGCTCGAGGTCGACTACATCGACGAGTCCGAGGTCCTGACCCCGGCCGACGAGGCCAACCACATCGACAAGTGGAACTTCGAGGTCCCGTTCGTCTGCGGCGCCACGAACCTCGGCGAGGCCCTGCGCCGCATCGCCGAGGGCGCCTGCATGATCCGCTCGAAGGGCGAGGCCGGCACCGGCGACGTCGTCGAGGCCGTCCGCCACATCCGGGCGATCCGCGGCGACATCAAGCGCCTCGCCGGGATGGACGGCGGCGAGCTCGCCACCGCGGCCAAGAACCACCAGGCCCCGCTGGAGCTCGTCCGCTGGGTCGCGGCCAACGGCAAGCTGCCCGTCCCGCTGTTCTCCGCCGGCGGCATCGCGACGCCGGCCGACGCCGCGCTGATGATGCAGCTGGGCGCCGAGTCGGTCTTCGTCGGCTCGGGCATCTTCAAGTCCGAGGACCCGCAGACCCGCGCGGAGCGCGTCGTGATGGCGACGACGCACTTCCGGGATCCCGCGAAGGTCCTCGAGGCCTCGACCGGCCTCGGGCGTGCGATGGACTCCCTCGAGGCCCGCAAGCTCCCCGAGGACCAGCTCCTCGCCGGCCGCGGGTGGTAGCACCCCTCGTCGGCGTCCTGGCGCTGCAGGGCGGCGTGCTCGAGCACGCCGCGCACCTGCGCGCGAGCGGGGCCGAGGTCCGGGAGGTCCGCACGCCCGAGGGCCTGGACGGCCTGGACGGGCTCGTGCTGCCCGGTGGCGAGAGCACGACGATGACGCTCGGGATCGCCCGCGAGGGCCTCGGCGACCCGTTTCGGCGGTTCGCCGAGTCCGGCAGGCCGCTGCTGGCCACGTGCGCCGGCCTCATCCTGCTGGACCGCGAGCTCGTCGACGTCCTGCCGATCTCCTGCGTGCGCATCGCGTTCGGGCGGCAGATCCGCTCGTTCGAGGGCGACGTCGAGGTCGCCGGCGTCGAGGGCGGCCAGGGCACGCGCGGTGAGCTCCCCGATCACGCGTTCGGTCTCGGCGAGCGCTCCGGTGGCGGCGATGATCTCCCGCAGCTCGCCGACGCCGGCCTCGGACAGTCCGGGGTCGCCGAGATGCCGCCGCACGACCGCGGCCTGCCCCGGCGTGGCGGCGGAGAGCGTCTTGGCCATCAGCACGGTCCGCTTGCCCTCGCGGAGGTCGTCTCCTGCCGGTTTTCCCGTCTCGGCCGGGTCGCCGAACACGCCCAGCACGTCGTCCCGGAGCTGGAACGCCTCGCCCAGCGGCAGGCCGTACTCCGTGTACGCCCGGACGACCTCCGGTCCGGCCCCCGCGAGCGCGGCCCCGAAGTGCAGCGGTCGCTCGACGGTGTACTTGGCTGCCTTGTACCGGGCCACCGTCATCGCGCGCTCGACGGACTGGCCGCCCATCGCCTGCTCCAGCAGGTCCAGGTACTGGCCCGCCATCAGCTCGGTGCGCATCTCGTCGTACACGGGCTGGGCACGGCGCAG
>JAOPZU010000447.1 GCA_025963955.1 Solirubrobacterales bacterium | reverse complement strand
GCAGCACGTCGGCGCTGACGAGCAGCACGATGAGCCCCTGGATCACGGTCGTCAGGTTCTGCGCGAGCTCGGGGTCGAAGACCGCGGGATCGAGGTTGCGGACGCTCGTCCCCTGCAGCAGGGCGCCGAAGAGCAGCGCCGCGAGGCAGGTGCCGAGCGCCGTGTTGCGCCCGAGCAGCGCGACCGCGATCCCGAGGAACCCGACCTGCGAGGCGGACACGTCGTTCGTCGCCACGTGGAACTGCCAGCCGAGCACGTCGAGCGAGCCCGCCAGCCCGGCGAACAGCCCGCAGATGCCCATCGTCACGACGTAGGTCCTCCCGACCCCGATGCCGGCTGACCTCGCGGCGGGCGGGCTGAACCCGACGGCGCGGGCCTCGAAGCCGACACGGGAGCGGTTCAGCAGGACCCAGAAGATGACGGCGCCGACGAGCGCGACGAAGATGCCGACGTGCAGGCCCTGGAGCTCCGCGTCCCCCCAGAACACCGGCAGGTGGGCGTTCGCGACGACGTCGTCGGAGATCGGGACATCGGCCTGCGAGCTCGACTGGAGCGGGCCGCCCAGCCCGAACAGGTAGGTGCCGATCGCGATCGCGGTGTAGTTGAGCATGATCGTCGTGATCACCTCGTTGGCACCGGTGGACGCGCGCAGCGCCCCGGCGATGCCCGCCCATGCCGCGCCGGCAGCGGCCGCGAGCACCATCGCGACGATGACGTGCAGCCAGCCCGGGAGCCCCGCCCAGGAGGACCCGACGTAGACGGCGATGATCGAGCCGACGGTGTACTGGCCCTGCGCGCCGATGTTGAAGAGGCCCGCGCGGAACGCGAAGGCCACCGCCAGGCCGGTGAGGATCAGCGGCGCCGTGTTGATGAGCGTCTGCTGGAGGTTGACCGCGGCGATCGTCCGGCTCTGGTCGCTGAGGAACGGCGACAGCCACTGCAGGCCGGTGCCGTCGAAGATCGCCTTGTAGGTGTCGAGCGGATCCGAGCCGGTGGCGAGGACGACGAGCCCACCGACGAAGAAGGCCAGGATCGTCGTGACGAGCGGCGCGAGGATCCCGCCGACGTTGAGGTGGCGGACGAGCCGCGTCGCGGCGGGCGTGGACGTGGGCTTCGGGAGCTCGGCCATCGCTGATCAGGCCGCGTGGGCGTCCGCGGAGCTGCCGCCGCCGAGCATCAGGAGGCCGAGCTGCTCCTCCGTGGCGGTCGGCGGCAGCTCACCGACGATGCGGCCTTCGAAGATGACGAGGATGCGGTCGGCGAGGTTGCGGATCTCGTCGAGCTCGAGCGACAGCAGCAGCACCGCACGGCCCGCGTCGCGCTCGGCGACCAGGCGCCGGTGGACGAACTCGATGGCGCCGACGTCGAGCCCGCGCGTGGGCTGCGCGGCCACCAGCACCTGCGGCTCGCTGCTGATCTCGCGGGCGATGACGACCTTCTGCTGGTTGCCGCCGGAGAGCGAACGGGCCGGGGTGCGGGGCGTCCCGCCCCGGACGTCGAACTCCTCGAGCAGCTCGGTGGCCCGGCTCGCCATCCGGCGCGGGTTCAGCAGGCCGAAGCGCGTGTGGCGGTCGTAGTCGCGCAGCGCGAGGTTCTCCGTGAGCGTGAAGTCGAGCACGAGGCCGGACCGCTGGCGGTCCTCGGCGATGTGCCCGAGGCCGGCGTCGCGCACCTCGCGGGCGCCGCAGCCGGTGACGTCCGTCCCGGCCACGGCGATGCGGCCGGCGTCGGGGACGCGTAGGCCGCAGATGCTCTCGACGAGCTCGCGCTGGCCGTTGCCGTCGACTCCGGCGACGGCGACGATCTCGCCGCCGTGGACCGTGAGCGAGAGGCCCTGGACCGCGCGCAGGCCGCGGTCGTCGGTGACGTGGAGGTCCTCGACCTGGAGCAGGGGCGCCGCGGGCCGGCACTCGGCCTTCTCCACGCGCAGCAGGACATCGCGGCCGACCATGAGGCGGGCGAGCGCGGCCTCGTCGGCGTCGGCGGCGTCGATCGTCCCGACGGTCCTCCCGCGGCGCAGCACCGTGACGCGGTCGGCGATCTCGCGGACCTCGCCGAGCTTGTGGGAGATGAAGACGATGGAGGTGCCGCGGTCACGCAGGCCCTTCAGGACCGTCATGAGCTCCGCGGTCTCCTGGGCGGTGAGGACGGCGGTCGGCTCGTCCAGCACGAGGATGTCGGCGCCCCGGTCGAGGGCGCGGAGGATCTCCACGCGCTGCTGCTGGCCCACGCTGATGTCCTGGACCCGGGCGGTCGGATCCACGCCCAGCCCGTGGCGCTCGGAGAGCTCGCGCACGCGGGCGACGGCTCCCTTCTCGTCGAGCAGGCCGCGCCGGCGCGGCTCGGCGCCGAGCACGACGTTCTCCGCGACGGTCATGACGTCGACCAGCATGAAGTGCTGGAAGACCATGCCGATGCCGAGCTTCATGGCGTGCTTCGGCGAGCTGATCCGCACGGGCTCGCCCCCGACGCGGATCGCTCCGCTGTCGGGGGCCAGCATGCCGTACACGACGTTCATCAGGGTCGACTTACCCGCCCCGTTCTCCCCCAGCAGGGCGTGGATCTCGCCGCGGCGCAGCTCGAAGTCCACGCCGTCGTTGGCGGTCACGGCGCCGAAGCGCTTGGTGATCGCCTGCAGCTGCAGGGCGAGGGGAGGGGCGGTCATGTCGGCCCGGGCGTCTACTTCCCGACGGTGTCCGGGACCGTGACGGTGCCGGCGATGATGTCCTTGGTCACCTTGTCGATCTGCGCCTGGTACTTCGAGCCGTCCGCGCTGATCTTGCCCACGCCGACGCCGTTGGTCTTCAGGTCGAAGACGTTGTTGGTGCCGCCCTTGAAGGCGTTCTTCTGGACTGACGCGACCGTGTCGTAGACCGCCACGTCGACCTTCTTGGTCGCCGAGGTCAGGATCTGGGATCCGAGGTAGGCCTGGTCGGCGTCGACGCCGATGCCGAGCTTGCCCTTCTCCTTGGCCGCGTCCAGCGCGCCGAGGCCGCACTGGCCCGCCACCTGGAAGACGACGCCGGAGCCCTGGCCGATCTGGGCGAGCGCCAGTTCCTTGCACTTCGACTGGGCGACGAAGTCCTGCGAGTACCCGTTGAGCGTCTTGACCTGCGGGTAGGCCGCCTTGGCGCCGGCCTGGTAGCCCGCGATGTAGTGGTCGACGGGCGGGATCTTCTGGCCGCCGACCGACGAGACCGTCGTGATCTTGTTGTCCTTGGCGTACAGGCCGGCCAGGTACCCCGCGAGGTAGCCGCCTTCCTGCTCCTTGAACAGCAGGCCCTCGACGTTGGTGGGCTTGCCCTTCAGGCCCGTCGCGTCCACGTCGATGATCGCGAACTTCGTGTTCGGGTACTTCGACGCGACCTTGCCCATGGCGTCCGCCATGAGGAAGCCGACGCCGATGACCAGGTCGTACTTCTGCTGCGCAAGCGTGCTCAGGTTCGGCACGTAGTCCGAGTTGGACTTGGACGTCAGCACGCGCCCGGTGATCCCGAGCTTGCTCTTCGCGTCCTCCAGGCCCTTGTTGGCCAGGGAGTTGAACGAGCGGTCGTTCAGCCCGCCGATGTCCGTGACGAGGCCGACCTTGATGGCCGGACCCGCGGGCTTGGCCGCGGTGGACGTGGAAGCGGACGCGGCCGGGGTGGAGGACGAGGTACTGCTGTTGTCCGAGCCGCATCCCGCGGCCACCAAGCTCATTCCGGCGAGTCCTACGGCGGCCAATGACCGCATGCGCATACGTTGCACGTTCTCCTCTTTCGTCAGCTGTGGGTGGGGACAGCGTGACGGTGAGTGACCCTTCTCGCCGCCCGCCGGATCCTATAGGCCAGACGGTCTGGTGTGCAGACCTTTAGCCAGACGATCACGGGTCGCGCTGTCCGCAAAGGCCGCGTCGTAGGCGGTCGCGGTGATCTGCCTCAGGGCCGCGTCGTCGAGGCCGAAGTGCTCGCGGGCCACCTGGTACTCCTCGCCGATCGTCGCGCCGAAGTACGGGGGATCGTCGGAGGCGAGCGTGAGGGCCACCCCGGCCTCCAGGAGCGCGGGAAACGGGTGGGCGGCGTAGGAGGGATAGACCCCGAGCGCCACGTTCGACGTCGGACAGACCTCCAGCACGGTCCCGCGCTCGGCCAGCTCGGCCACGAGCGCCGGATCCTCGACCGCCCGGACGCCGTGGCTGAGGCGGACGACCCCGGGCAGGGCGAGGGCGGCGCGGACGCTCTCCGGGCCCGCGTGCTCGCCGGCGTGGCAGGTGCAGCCGAGCCCGGCGTCGTGCGCGATCGCGAACGCACGCGTGAAGTCGCCGGCCGGGAAGCCCGCCTCGTCGCCGGCCATGTTGAAGCCCACGACGTAGGGGTGGGGCATCGCCGCTGCCTCGGCGGCGACGCGCTCGGCCGCCTCGACCCCGAAGTTGCGGACGATCGAGACCAGGACGCGGCCCTCGATCCCGGTCGCGGCACGGGCGTCGTCGATCCCCTGGAAGATGCCGTCGCGGTGCTCCTGCTCCGAGAGGCCGACGTTCCGGGCGTGGTCGGGACTCGAGATGAGCTCGACGTACGTGGTGCCCTCGGCGGCGCACTGGACGAGGTACTCGTAGACGACGTCGCGGTAGTCCTGCGCGGTCCGGATGACGCTCGCGGCCAGGTCGTAGGTGCCGAGGAAGTGGAGGAAGTCGGTCCAGTGGAAGGTCTCCGCGTCGGCGAACAGGCCGTCCGGGATCGGGACGCCGTTGCGCTGCGCGAGCCGGTGGATGAGCTCGGGCCGGGCGGTGCCCTCCAGGTGCACGTGCAGCTCGGCCTTCGGGACGTCCGGGATGGCGGTCATGCGGTGATCTCCTCGGTGACGACGGGGGCGTACCCGTCGACGACATCCCCACCCACCCCCTTCCCCACCTCGACGGCGGCGCGCAGGGCGTCGGCCGCGGCGTCGGCCTCCGCCTCCGTGCGGGCGTGGACGAGCGCGA
>JAOPZU010000406.1 GCA_025963955.1 Solirubrobacterales bacterium | reverse complement strand
GCGACGGGCAGGCCGTCCGCGCCCTCGCCCCAGCCGGCCTCCGCGGTCGCCTCGGCCGCCGCCACGAGCGCGAGCTGCGTGAAGCGGTCGCTGCGCCGCGCCTCCTTGCGGGAGAAGTGGTCGGACGGGTCGTACTCCGCGCACGGCGCCTCACCGTCCACGATCCCGCAGACCCCGGCGGTCCAGCGCTCGTGCAGCGCCCGGGCGCCGACGCCGAGGGGCGTCACCGCCCCGACCCCGGTGATGACGACGTCGCGCATCGCGTTCAGCCCTTGGCGACGATGAGGGCGACGATGTCGCCGACCGTCTTGATCTTGGAGACGTCGCTGCTCTTCATGGTCACGCCGTACTCGTCGTCGACGATCTGGGAGAGCTCGGCGAGGTCGAGCGAGTCGATGTCGAGCGTGGTGAGCTCGGTCTCGGGCGTGACGTCGGCCGGCTCGGCGCCGAACGAGATGAGTGCGTCGGTGACCGTCTTCTCGACGGCTTCGGTGGTGATGGTGCTGGACATGCGGGGGTGCTCCTTGGGTTTGGTGACGTGCGGGGGAAGAAGGGTCAGGCGGAGAGGCCGCCGTCCACGGTCAGCACGGACCCGGTGACGTAGGCGGCGGCGTCCGAGGCGAGGAAGGCGACGCAGGCGGCGACCTCCTCAGGACTTCCGGGGCGCCGCGCGGGGATCGCGCCGAGCTGGCCCTCGGGGATCTCGTGCGTCATCGCGGTGGCGATGAAGCCGGGGGCGACCGCGTTCACGGTGACGCCGCGGCGGGCGACCTCGGCGGCGACGGTCCGGGTCAGGCCGACGAGGCCGGCCTTGGAGGCGGCGTAGTTCGCCTGGCCCGCGTTGGCCCGCAGGCCGACGATCGAGGCGACGTTCACGATGCGGCCGTGGCGGGCGCGGACCATCGGGCCGAGGGCGCGGCGCGTGAGGCGGAAGGGGCCGTTCAGGTTCGTGGCGATGACGCGGTCGAAGGCGTCGTCCTCGAGCTGCATCGCCAGGCCGTCGTCGGTGATGCCGGCGTTGTTGACCAGGGCGAGGACGGGGCCGAGCTGCGCCTCCGCAGCGCTCAGGATCGCGTCCGCGGCGCCCGGATCGGCGACGTCGCCGGCGATCGCTACGGCGCGGCCGCCGGCGGCCTCGATCGCCGCCACTGTCGCCGCGGCGCCTGCGGCGTCCCGGCCGTAGTGGACGGCCACGGGCCAGCCGTCGGCGGCGAGCGCGAGCGCCGAGGCGGCGCCGATGCCCTTGGAGGCGCCGGTGACCAGGGCGCACGCGCCTTCGGGACGGACGAGGCCCGGCGTTGTCTTCGGACTCACGACGCCGGCCTTCCGTAGGTGAAGACGCACGAGCCCCACGTCAGGCCCGCGCCGAAGGCGCCCGCGAGGATCCGGTCGCCGGGTCGCAGCTGCCCGGCCGTCCGCGCGTGATCGAGCGCCACCGGGATCGACGCGGCGCTGACGTTCCCGATCGAGCCGATCGCGTTGACGACCTTGTGAGGGTCGAGCGCGAGCCGGTCCGCCACGGAGGCGAGGATCCGCGCGTTGGCCTGGTGGAAGACGAAGAGGTCGATGTCCTCGAGCGTGCTTCCGACCGCCGCGCAAGCGTCGAGCGCGCCCTGGGACATGCGGCTGACCGCGGCGCCGAAGGTCGCGTGGCCGTCCATGGTCAGCGTGTTCGTCTCGCGCGGGGCGACGATGTACTGCGCGCAGCTCCCGTCGCTGCCGAGCACGGCGAGGTCGATCCCGGCGGCGCCGGCGGGGCTCGCGGTGAGGACCGCCGCCCCGGCGCCGTCCCCGAAGATCGGCGCGGTCCCCTTGTCCATCGGGTCCAGGAAACGGCTCAGGACCTCCACGCCGACGAGGACGATCGTGTCCGCGCGGCCGCTCTCGATGAGCCCGCTCGCGGTGTCCAGGCCCATCACGAACCCGGAGCACGCGGCGCCGAGGTCGTAGGCGGGGACGACGCCGCAGCCCATGAGGTGGGCGATCTCCGGAGCGGTGCCCGGGATCGCGTGGTCGGCGGTGCAGGTGGCGGCGATGACGAGGTCCACGTCCTGCGGCGTCAGGCCCGCGTCGCCGAGGGCGGCCACGCCGGCGGCGGCGCCGAGGGTCGCGGTGCCCTCGCCGGGGCCGGCGTGGCTGCGGCGCTCGATGCCGGTGCGACGCTCGATCCAGCCGTCGGCCAGGCCGATGCGCTCCGCGATGACGGCGTTCTCGATCACGCCGTCGGCCGGGAAGGCGACGCCCAGGCCGACGAAGGAGGCGGTGCGCAGCTCCGTGGCGCGTACGGCGCGGGGGGCGGGGACGGTGGCCTGGTCGAGCATCAGGCGGGCACCGCGGCGACGATCGTCCGCTTGACGGTGCCGGCGAGGATCTGGGCCGGGCCGGCGTCCACGAACTCGCGCACGCCGGCGTCCTGCAGGGCCAGCAGCGTCTGCCGCCAGCGGACGGGCGCGGTCAGGGCGGCGGCGAGCTCGGCACGGACGTCGGCGAACGGCGCCGCGCTCGCGCAGGAGAAGACGGGGACGCGGGGCTCGTGCAGCTCCACGTCCTCCAGAGCCGCGGCGAAGGCGGCCGCGGCGCTCGCCATCGCGGGGGAGTGGAAGGCGCCGGCAACGTCCAGGCGCATGACGCGCACGCCCATCGCCTTGGCGGTGTGAGCGGCGGCCTCCAGGGCCGGCCGGGAGCCGCTGAGCACGAGCTGCCCGGGCGCGTTGTCGTTCGCGACGACGACGCCGTGCTCGTCCGCGACGGTGGCGGCCTGCTCCGGTGTCCCCTTGAGCAGCGCGATCATCGTGCCGTCGCCCTGCGCGGCGGCGGCCTCGGCCATCAGGCGGCCGCGCTCGACGACCAGGCGCAGCCCGTCGTCCGGGGTGAAGACGCCGGCGGCGGTCAGGGCGCTCAGCTCGCCGAGCGAGTGCCCGGCGTACACGGCGTCGCCCTCGACCTGCTCGTGCGCGGCCCCCGCGAGGGACGCGCAGAAGATCGCCGGCTGGGCGAAGCGCGTGTCCTCGGCCGCGCGGGCGAAGGCGTCGGCGCCGACGAGCTCCAGGCAGCGGGCGTGCAGCGCCGGCGCCGCCGCGGCGACCATCGCGCCCATCTCGTCCGTGTGGCTCCCCTGGCCGGGGAAGAGGACGGCGGTGCGGGTGGGGCGATCGTTCATCGCC
>JAOPZU010000353.1 GCA_025963955.1 Solirubrobacterales bacterium | reverse complement strand
AGCTGGCGGCCGCCGTGGTTGGAGACGATGATCCCGGCGGCACCGCGCTCGACCGCCCGGCGCGCGTCGTCCGGATGGTGCACCCCCTTCAGCAGGACGGGAAGGGGGCTGTCCTCGATGAAGCGCTCCAGGTGCTCCCAGGTGAGCGTCGTGTCCATCAGGGAGAAGAACTGGGCCGGGGTGACGCCGGCGCTGCCGCCGGTCGCCGCGGTGACCGCGGGCATGTCGATGCCGGGCGGGACGGTGAAGCCCGTGCGCAGGTCCCGCTCGCGGCGTCCGGCCCGCGGGGCGTCGACGGTGAGCACGAGCGCCCCGAAGCCGCACGCCTCCGCCTCCTGCACCAGGGCGTCGGTCACGCCGCGGTCGGACAGGACGTAGACCTGGAACCAGCGCGGCGCGCCGGGCGGCGCGTGCTGCGCGACCTCCGAAGGCGTGGACGTCGCGATCGTCGACAGCGTCATGATCGTCCCGGCCGCGGCGGCCGCGCGCGCCATCCCGGCCTCGCCGTCCGGGTGCGCCATCTTCTGCAGCGCGACGGGCGCGACGAGGACGGGGAGGTCGACGGGGGTCCCGAGGACGGTCGTCGCGGTGGACACCGCCGACACGTCGACGAGGACCCGTGGCAGCAGGTGGTGCTCGCCCCAGGCGCCGGCGTTGGCGCGGAGCGTCCGCTCGTCCCCGGCGCCGCCCGCGAAGTAGCCGTGCGGACCGGCATCCAGGAGCTCCTGCGCCAGGGCCTCGAAGTCGGCGAGGCAGCACGGGTCGGTCGGCATCGCGCCGAGCCTAACCCAGCGCTCGCTCGTACACTGGGGGTATGTCCTCGCAGCGGCAGATCAACGTCGGCGGCGTCCTCATCGGGGGCGGCGCGCCCGTGGCCGTGCAGACGATGACGAAGACCGAGACGGCCAACCTGCCGGAGACGATGGCGCAGATCCGGCGGGTCGCGGAGGCCGGCGCGGACATCGTGCGCGTGGCGGTGCCGCGCGCCGAGGACGTCGAGGCGCTGAAGACGATCGTGGCCGAGTCGCCCATCCCGATCATCGCCGACATCCACTTCAACCACACGCTCGCCATCAAGGCGATCGAGGCCGGCGCGCACTGCGTCCGCCTGAACCCGGGCAACATCGGTGGCCCGGAGAAGGTGGCCGAGGTCATCAAGGTCGCGAAGGCGCACGGGACGCCGATGCGCATCGGGGTCAACTCCGGCTCGCTGCCCGCTCACCTGCGGGACCTCGAGTACAGCGACCCGGTCGAGGCCCTCGTCAGCGCCGCCGTCGGCTTCGTCGAGCTGATGGAGCGGCTGGACTTCACCGACTTCAAGGTGTCGATGAAGTCGACGAGCGTCCCCAACACGATCGCCTCCAACCGGCTGCTCGCCGAGCGGATCCCGTACCCGCTGCACCTCGGCATCACCGAGGCCGGGACGAAGTGGGCCGGCTCGCTGAAGAGCGCGGTCGGGCTCGGCACGCTGCTGGCGGACGGGATCGGCGACACCATCCGGATCTCGCTGTCGACCTTCCACGCGGAGGAGGAGGTCAAGGTCGCCTGGGAGATCCTCAAGGCGCTGAAGCTGCGCGAGCGCGGGCCCGTCCTGATCGCCTGCCCGACGTGCGGCCGCCTGCAGTTCGACATGGACTCGGTCGTCAACGAGGTCGAGCAGCGGCTGACGGCCTACGACGAGCCGATCGAGGTCTCCGTCCTCGGCTGCGGCGTCAACGGCATCGGGGAGGCGCGGCACGCCGACTTCGGCATCTCGGGCGCGAAGGACGCGGGCGTCGTCTTCGCCAAGGGCGAGCTGATCCGCAAGGTGCGGACCGAGGACCTCGTGGACACGCTCTTCGAGGAGATCGACAAGTACTACGAGGCGGGGCGGAAGGTCCTCTTCGACGAGCGGGAGACCGCCGCGGCGAAGCAGTGGCTGATCGAGAACGAGGACATGACGGCCGAGACGCCCGAGCGGATGGCGGCCGCCGAGAAGGCGAAGGCCGCCGCCGAGGCAGAGGCCGCGTCGGCGGCGCTGCGGCCGATCGACGAGTCGGTCTCGCCGACGGCCGGCCGGCGCTTCACGCGGACCTGAGCGCTCAGCCCCGGCGCCACGGGCGGCGCCGGCCGCCGCCCGCCTCGCCCTCCGGGTCCTCGCCGGCCAGCTGCGCCTCGACCGCTTCGGTGATCGAGGCGATGTCCCCGTCCAGGAGCTTCTTGGCGAGCATCAGCGCCTGCGACCACATGCCCTCGACCTGCCGGGCGACCTCCGGGTCCTCCGAGAGCTCGCCGATGCGGAAGGACTGCGGGACGTCCATGCCGACGGGCTCGACCATGAGGTAGCGCGTGCCCTCGGGCCACGCGATCGCCATCAGGACCTGGCGGTCGTCGCGCTGCGCGGCCCGGAAGACGATGGCCTCGGACGCCGCGATCTCGTGGTCGTCCTCGAGCAGGTGGTCCTCGGTCCAGGGCTCGGGCCAGCGGGGGAACGCGTCGCTCATGACCTGTAGTCAAGCGGGTCCGGACCCGAGCAGGGGCCACGGGGCCGGGCAGGGCGCGAGCGCGCCGCCCCGTCGACTACGGTGAGCCGCCGCGTGTCGCCCGTCCCGTCCGCTCCCCGCCCCGACGCCCGCCGCATCGCGATCGTGTTCGCGCTGTGCACCCTGGCGATCCTCGTGCTCGACCTCCTCGTGGCGGACGAGGCGACGCCCCGCGGCGACGACCGCATCTACGAGCTGATGGCGCAGCACCCGGGCGCGACGCACACCTTCCCGTTCGCCTACCGCGTGCTCGTCCCGACGATCGTGCACGTCCTGCCGTTCGGGCACACGTTCTCCTTCAGCCTGCTCGCGTGGCTGTGCACGGGCGGGGCGGGGGCGGCCACCTACGTGCTGCTGCGGCGCTTCGCGGTCGGGGATGGGCTCGCAACGGCCCTGGCGCTGGTGCTGGCGACGTCGCCCGGACTGCTGATCGTCAGCCTCCGCGATGGCCGCAACACGGACGCGGCGACCGTCTTCCTGATGACGCTCGCGGTGCTGCTGATGGTCGACCGGCGCCCGCGGGCGCTGGCCGCCGTGCTGCTCCTGGCCGCGCTGACCCGGGAGTCGGCGATGTTCCTCGTGCCCCTGACGTACGCCGTGTGGGCCGCGCGCCCGCTCGACGCGGACGCCGCGCGGCGCACGGCGCTCGTGTGCGCCCCGGCGGTCGTGGCCTACGTGGCGCTGCGGCTGGGGATCCCGACCGTCGGGCGCGAGCAGGTCCTCGGCTACGGCGACGGCCTCCTCCGGGGCCGCGTGAACAACCTGCGCCGGGGCCTCGACGACGGCGTGACGGAGGCGCGGCGGGTCCTCGTGGCGTTCGGGCCGCTGTGGCTCGTCGCGCCGCTCGCCCTCCGCGACACCCCGTTCGTCCGCCGCGGGCTGGTGCTGGTGGCCTGCTGCCTGGCGTCGATGACCTTCGCGCTGGACTGGGGCCGGATGATCCTCCTCGCCGCGCCGGTGGTGCTCGTCGCGGCGGGGGTCGTCCTGCGGCGGCACCGGCGGCTCGCAGTGGCGGTGCTGGTGGGCTGCGCGGTGGTGAACCTCGCGTACGCGGTCCACATGCAGCGCAGCGGCGTGCGCGACGGGATCGACCGAGTGGGGGCGCCGCCGTACGTCGT
>JAOPZU010000345.1 GCA_025963955.1 Solirubrobacterales bacterium | reverse complement strand
GTCGGCGGCCCCCGGCAGGGCGGCCGCCCCGGCGAGGACGCCGCCGAGCGACAGGACGGCGGCCAGCGAGCGGGTGCGGGGCCTCATGCCACCGGTGTGGCCGGCGCTCCCGTGCGCGATGCCGGTACCGGTGCCGTCGCGAACGACGGGTCCGCCTGCCGCAGGTACCACCCGAACGAGCGGTCGACGAGCCACCGCCGGCCGAGTGCGCGCAGGCCGAGCGTGAGCAGCCGCGGGGGGATCCGCGGCAGCGCCTGCTGCAGGCGCAGCGCGCGCCGGAAGGCCCGGCCGTGCGCGGCGCTGAAGTCGTGGTAGCGGCGCAGCGCGGCCTCCGGGGTCTGCTCGCCGGCGTGGACGGCGCGGAGCTCGCGCCCGCACGCGATGCCGAAGTACAGCGCGGTCCGGATCCCCTCGCCGGAGAGCGGGAAGCAGTGCCCGGCGCTGTCGCCGACGAAGAAGACCCCGGGCTCCGTGGCCGCCCGCAGCCGGTGCGGGAACCAGTTGCCCTGGTAGCGGACGGCGTCGACCTGCAGGCGCCCGGCGAGGTCGACGGTCGGCTCCTTCACGTGGTCGTGCGGCGCGTAGGAGCCGACGCCGACGCGCTGCTCGCCGGCGGCAGGGACGCGCCACCCGTAGCCGCTGCGGATCAGCGATCGGTCGACCCAGACGTCCAGGGCGTCGTCCGGCGCCGCGTGGTGCGGGTGGACCTCCAGGCCGCGGCTGAGCGGTGCGTCCGGGGGCTGGTAGCCGCCGCTCGTGCTCAGGACCCGGCGCCAGCCGAGCGCGTCGACGATCAGCGGCGCGTGCAGTTCGCCGCGGTCGGTGTGGACGATCCGGCCCGTGCGGCCGTGCACCTTGGCGGTCTCGAAGCGCGCGTCGGTCTGCGCGAACAGCAGCCGGCACAGCTCGCGGTAGTCGAACGCCGACCACGACCAGGGCAGGCGGTAGCGCGCCGTGCCGTGCGGCGTGGTGAACGTCATGTCCGGCAGCTCCTGGCGGATGGCGTCCTGCAGGCCGAGGGCGTGCAACCAGGGCGTGGGCGCGGCGCAGGCGGAGGTCGCGCGCTCCCCGATCGCGTACCGGTCGACGAGCAGGACGCGCGCCCCGCTGCCGGCCAGCTCCCGCGCGACGGCCAGCCCGGCGAAGGAGGCGCCGCAGATCAGGACGTCGGCACGGGTCCCGTCGAGCGAGGTGCGCTCCGGACCCCGGGTGGTGACGCGCGTGGGCATGGGCCGCGAGCCTACGCGGCGCAGGCCACGGCGGTGCGCCGGGACGCGCCGAGCGTCCCTGCGCCCGTGGGCGCCTAGCGCGTCAGCTCGCTCGCGAGCTCCTCGAAGACCTCGACGTAGCGGTCCACCGCGGCCGGGGAGTGCGTCACCGAGAGCGTCCACTCCTCCTCGCGGCCGGGGGTCATGAAGATGCCGCGGTTCATGTTGAACAGCCACGCCAGGTCGGCCATCTCGGCGTCCTGGTTGGCCTTGAAGGTCTCGTAGTCGACGACCTTCTGGGTCGAGAAGGTGACGCAGCCCTTCGAGCCGATGCCCACGGCGTAGCCCGGGAGGCGGTGCTGGTCGATGACCTCGGTGCAGCCGGCGAGGATGCGGTCGTTGAGCATGTCGAGGTGCGCGTAGGCCTCGGGCGTGAGGACCTCGAGCAGCGAGGCGCGCGTGGCGGCCATGCCCAGAGGGTTCCCGTTGTAGGTGCCCACCTGGTAGACCGAGCCGTCCTCGACCGCGGACATCGCCCACTCGCTGCCGCCGATCGCGCCGACCGGCAGGCCGCCGCCGAGGGCCTTCGCCAGGGTCACGAGGTCGGGCGTGACGCCGAACTTCTCCGTCGCGCCGCCGGCCGCGATCGTGACGCCGGTCTTGACCTCGTCGAAGATCAGGACGATCTCGTGCTTCGTGCAGATGTCGCGGACCTGCTGCAGGTAGCCGTCCTCGGGCAGGACGACGCCGAGGTTCATCATCGCCGCCTCCATGATCACGCAGGCGGGCTTGCGTCCCTCCGCGGTCAGGCGCTCGATGCGGCGCTCCATTGCGGGCGCGTCGTTGAACGGCACCGCGATCGTCATGTCGACGGTGGACTGCGGGATGCCCGCGCCGTACGGCAGCGAAGCGAGGTTCTCGTGGTCGCCGATCTTGTCGTACTCGATGCCGATCGAGACCATGACCGTGTCGTGGTGCCCGTGGTAGGAGCCGAAGATCTTCACGACGGTGTCGCGGCCCGTCAGCCCGCGGGCGATGCGGATGGCGTCCATCGTCGCCTCGGAGCCCGAGTTGACGTAGCGCCACTTGGGTAGCCCCCAGCGCCGCTGCAGCTCGGTTGCCACCACGATGGCGTCCTCCGTCGGGGCCGCGAAGTGCGTGCCGGACGAGTAGCGGTCGCTGATCGCCCTGCCGATGGCCGGGTGGGCGTGGCCCTGGACCATCGACCCGAACCCGTTGTGGAAGTCCCACATCTCGTTGCCGTCGACGTCCCACACCTTCGGGCCGTCGCCGCGCTCGAGGTAGATCGGCCACGGGCTGCGCGCCTGGTAGGAGGAGGCGACGCCGCCGCTGAGGACGACGTTCGCGCGCTCGTACATCTCCAGCGAGCCCTGCGTGCGCTCGTCGAGGCGCTTGGCCTCCCGCGCGGTCAGCTCCGCGATCCGGGCACGGTCGATCTGGACGGTCGAGGAAGTGGCCATGCGCCCGATGGTCGCACGGAAATCCTGGTCTGTCAGGCGACCGCGTGCGCCCGCACCCTGCCGGT
>JAOPZU010000342.1 GCA_025963955.1 Solirubrobacterales bacterium | reverse complement strand
ACGGTCATGTCGTTGTGGAGGATCTTGATGGTGAGGTACTCGCGCTCCTCACCGAACATCTTCTTGACCTCCTTCTTGAGCACCTTGCCCGCCCCGTGGTGCGGATAGACGACGTGGTCGCCGATATCGAAGTCGATGTTGACGATTACCGCGAGGTCGAGGTCCTCTTCGGTGATCTGGTCTTCAGTCTCGGGAATGGTGTGCTCCTTGGTCATCCGATCGCGGTCCCGCGGTCGGTGGTGCGTGGTGCGACGGTCGGGCCGCGTCAGTGCGGCCCGCAGTCCTACTGGTGCTACGTCTGCAGGTAACGATCGACGAGGTTGATCTCCTGCAGCCGGCGAAGGCCCTCGCGGATGTCCTTCGCCCGGATCTCCCCTACGCCCTCGACCGTCTCCAGCTCCGCGTCGGTCGCGGCGAGCATCTCGTCCAGACCGCCGAACTCCTTGACGATCTGCTGGACGACGAGCTTCGGGAGGCGGGGGATCCGACCCAGGATCCGGTAGCCCCGTGGGGAGACCGGATAGTCCAGGGTGTTGAGCTTGCGGTCGTACCCCATGAGCTCGGCCAGGCGGCCGAAGTCCAGGAGGTCCTGGTGCGGAAGTCGTCCCACCTGATCGAGCGCGGAGGTAAAGGCCTCGTCGCTGTCCTCGGCCAGGTAGTCGTGCACGAGGGCGGCCTTGTCGGCGGCGGTGCCGACCATGGTCTCCTCGAGCTGCATCTCGATCAGGCGGCCCTCGCGGCCGAGCTCCACGATGTAGCGATCGATCTCCACGGCCATGCGCGTCACTAGCTCGGAGCGCTGGAGGACCGTGAGGACGTCATGCAGGGTGGCGCCGCCCTCGAACTCCAGGGCCGTCAGGCGGGTGGAGACCTGGTCCAGGCGGGTGCGGTACTTGTCGAGCGTGGCGAGCGCCTGGTTCGCCTTCGCGAGCACGACGGGGATGTCCTCGAGGATGTACTTCGCCCCGTCGACGTACAGGCTGACGACCTCGCGACGCTGCGAGATCGCGATGACGAGCGCGTCGGTCTGCTTGGAGACGCGCTCGGCGGTGCGGTGCCGCGTGCCGGTCTCCAGCGTGAGGATCGTCGGGTCCGGCATCAGCTGGACGTTCGCGATGACGAGCTTCGTCGCGTTCGCGTTCAGCGCGATGGCCCCGTCCATCTTCGCCACCTGGTAGAGCGTGGCGGGCGTGTAGTCGATGTCGAGCTTCATCCCCCCGGAGAAGAGGAAGCTCAGCTCCTCCGGATCGCCGATCATGATCAGCCCGCCGGTGTGGGCGTGCAGGATGTCGTCGATACCCTCACGCAGCGCCGTTCCGGGCGCGACCATCTCGAGCGCCTTGACGAGCCGGGGCTCCTGACGTGTCTCGAGCTCGTTGAGCTCATCCCCGGATCGCTGCGCCATCTGTACCCATTCTACCAGGCTTTTTGCCATTTCTTGATCCGAGCTTTAGGCCCACCCCGCGACGGGTAGGTGCACGGATCCGGCGCGCTGTCAAGCGCGACGTGACTCCGCTGACCCGCCCGCCAGCACCGAGCGCAGCGCCGCCTTCAGCGTCGGGGTCCCGGCCGGCGAGACCAGCGGGGCGAGCCCGAACTTCCGCGCCTCCTCCAGGCGCCGGTCGGCGTGGGCGACCGCCCGGAGCTCCCCGGTCAGGCCGACCTCGCCGAAGCAGGCCACGGGCAGCTTCCCGTCGGCGCTGCCGAGGGCCACGCCGCGCTGGGCGCTGGCCACCGCCAGCGCGATCGCGAGGTCGGCGCCCGGCTCGTCCACCCGCACGCCGCCGACGACGTTGACGAAGACGTCGGCCGTCCCGACCCCCACGCCGGCGTGACGGCCGAGGACCGCCAGCACCAGCGCGAGCCGGTTGCGGTCGCTGCCGTTGACGACGCGGCGCGGCGGCACGAGCTCGCTCGGGGAGACGAGCGCCTGCACCTCCACGAGCAGCGGGCGCGAGCCCTCCATCGCGGCGAGCACGACGCTGCCGGGCTTGCGCGTCGCCTCGGAGACGAAGCGGGCGCTCGCGTCGAGGACCTCCACCAGGCCGCCGGACATCATCTCGAAGACCCCGGCCTCGTTCGTCGAGCCAAAGCGGTTCTTCAGCGCTCGCAGCGTGCGGTACATCCGCTCCCGCTCGCCCTCGAACTGCAGCACGCAGTCCACGAGGTGCTCGAGGACGCGCGGGCCGGCGAGCGAGCCCTCCTTCGTGACGTGGCCCACCAGGATGACGGCGGTGCCGCTCGGCTTGGCCACCTGCATGATCCGGGAGGCGACCTCGCGGACCTGCCCGACCGAGCCCGGCGCGCCCGTCAGCTCGGCGGCGTGCAGCGTCTGGACCGAGTCGATGACGTCCACGTCGGGGCGCTCCGCCTCGATCGTGGCGAGCACCGTCCCCAGGTCGGTCTCGGCGAGGACCGGCACGTCAAGCGCCGCGCAGCGCGGCGTCAGCAGCCGCTCGTGACGCAGGCGGATCTGCTGCGCGGACTCCTCCCCGGAGACGTAGAGCACCTCGCGGCCCGCGCCGGCGAGGTTGCCGAGGGCCATGCCCGTCAGCGTCGACTTGCCGATGCCCGGCGAGCCGCCCAGCAGGACGAGCGACCCGGCCACGAGCCCGCCGCCCAGGACCCGGTCGACCTCGCCGATACCGGTCGGCAGGCGCGGCGCGCGGCTGGTGTCGACGTCCTTCAGACGGGTGACGGCCGCGGCCGCCGCACCGCCGCTGCCGCGCGGGCGCGACGCGCC
>JAOPZU010000339.1 GCA_025963955.1 Solirubrobacterales bacterium | reverse complement strand
ATTACGAGCCAGAACGCGGGCAGGATCCGCCGGGCCCGCCGGCTGAGGTAGCGCGGCAGCTTCGGCGTCGGCCGGTCCCCGAGCCAGGCCCGGACCCACGGCCCGCCGACGAGGTATCCCGAGAGGGCGAAGAAGACGTAGACCGTCGGCGAGCCGATCCGCAGCGTCACGAACGAGTACGCGCCGAAGGCGTGCACCGGGTCCCCGGCGTACCCGCCGCCGAGCTGGAGCGCCGCGCCCAGCGACGCGTGGTAGAGGACGACGATCAGGCACGCGATCCCGCGCAGCGCGTCGCCCAGGACGACGTACCCGTCCGGGTGCCCGCGCTCGATCGCCTCGGCCTGCTCGCTCACTCCCGCCGGAGCCTATGCCGGTAGCCTCGAGCGCGCATGCTCGACCGTGCCTCAGTCTTCGTGGACCGCTTCTGGCTGCCGGTTGCGGGGGCCTGCCTCGCCCTCGCGCTGCTCGTCGGGGTGGCCGCGTACGCGACCCAGCCGTCCGTGCAGGACTTCGACGACGTCGACCACGTCCTGACCGACTTCGTGACCGCCGCGGGCGATCGCAACGGCGAGCGGGCCTGCGAGCTGCTGACGCCGCTCGGGCGCCGGGCGGCGACCGCCGCGGTGCCCGGCATCAGCTGCCCGGACTACGCGCGGAGCTTCGGCTTCGACGTGGCCGGGCTCGGCTCCGTGACGCTGAACATCCCGCGCGAGCTGCCGGACCGCGTCGTGCTGAACGCGTCGAACATGACCGACCCCGCGGGGAGGCCCGTCCAGCGCAAGGTGCTGATGGTGCGCACGCCCGACGGCTTCCGCATCGAGGGTCTGGCGCGCTGATCAGGCGGTGAGCCTCAGCTCGAGCGTCTGGCTCGTCGGGTCGCCGACCTCGCCCGCGGCCGTGAGCTGGACCTCGCCCACGAGCGCCCGGTAGCGACCGAGCGCCTTCTTCAGGGCGGCGGCCGACGTCCGGGTCATCGTCAGGCGCACGAGCGCGGTGCCCGCGGCCGGGATCTTCGTCTCGGACGCCGTCAGCTGCACGGTGACGCGCGCCGGGGCCGGCGGGCGCTTGCCCTTCTTCGGCTTCGGCGGCCGGACCGGCTCCGCCTTCGGCGTCAGCGTCATGCTCGCCGTCACGGTGCAGGCGGTGTCGCAGCCGAGCTGCAGCGGCAGCGTCCGGGTGCGCAGCAGGCTCGTCTTCCGCAGCACCTTGACGCTCAGTGCGGGGCCGTCCGGCGCGGGAAGGACGGGGTACTTCGGAGTGGGCGGCACGCCGAGCGGCGGCAGCGGCGCGCAGGTCGTGGTGGTGGGCGCGGCGAGCGTGAAGGACTGCACGCGGTTGTTGTCGGTGTCGGTCACGGTGACCGTGCCGTGGCAGTCGACCGCGACGCTGTTGGGGCGCAGGAACTCCCCCGGTCCGGTGCCGCGCGCGCCGAACGCCGCCAGCCGCTCGCCGTCGGGGCCGAACCGCTGGACGCGGCTGTTGCCGCGGTCCGCGACCCACACGTCGCCCGCGGGGTCGAGCGAGATCTGCGCGGGGGCGACGAGCTTGCCGATCTTCGTGCCGAGGCCGCCGAACTCCGCCAGGACTGCGCTCGTCAGCGGGTTGTACGCGCGGATCCGGTTGTCGGACGCGGTCGCGACGTACACGCGCGTGCCGTCGTGGGTGACGGCCACGCCGCGCGGCGAGCCGCCCTCGGTGTCCAGCGGCGCGAGCGCCTGGCCCCCCGCCGTGAAGCGCGCGACGCGCTGGTTGCCCGTGTCCGCGACGTAGATCGTGCCGCCGTCGGAGATCGCCAGCGCGGACGGCGCGAGGAGCTGGCCTGAGCCGGAGCCCTCGGCCCCGATCGTGCGTATCGGCAGCCCGGTCGCGCGGGAGAAGACGACGATCTTCGAGCGGCGCTGATCCAGGACGTAGACGTTGCCGGCGCCGTCGACCGCGGTGGCGACCGGGTCGATGAGGATCGTCGGGCCCGGGTTGGGCGAGCCCATGATCGACGCGACGCTGCCGTCCGGGTTCAGGAACTGCACGCGTCCGTTGACGCTGTCGGCGACCACGCGGAGGCCCGCGGCGTCGGCGGCGACGCCGCTGGGGGTGTCGAACTGGCCGCTCCCGCGCCCCGAGCGGCCCATGCTGCGCACGAGCTGCCCACTGTTGGTGAAGACGTCGATGCGGTCGTTGCCCGTGTTCGTCAGGTAGACGAGGCCGGCGGCGTCGGTGGCGATGCCGCGCGGGTAGGCCATCGCCCCGGGCGCGGTGCCGTAGGCGCCCCAGCGCGCCTTGTACTTGTACTGCGGCTGCGGGCCGTAGCGGACGATGCGGTGGTTCAGGTCGTCCGCGACAAAGACGCGGCCCTGCTTGTCGAACGCGACGTCGTAGGGGTTGCGCAGCTGGCCGCCCGTCGAGCCCTCGCCGCCCCCGATGGCGCCGAGCGCCTGGCCGCCGGTGTCGAAGACGGCGATCCGGTGGTTCTGGTCGTCCGCGACGGCGACGCGGTCGTTGCGGACGGCGATCCCCATCGGGGTCTGCAGGACGCCCGGCCCGATCAGGACCTTGGGGTTCGTCCCGTCGAGGTCGAAGGTCTGGACCCGGTCGTTGCGCGAGTCCGCCACGTAGACCGTGTTCCCGGAGGCCGCGAGGCCGCCGCCGGCCGGGGAGTCGTTGCCGCCGCCCGACCCGAAGACGAACTCGCCGAGCCCCTGGCCGGTCCGGCCCCAGCTGCCGAGGAGGCCGCCGTCCGGCGCGAAGCGGTCGATCCGATTGGCGCCCGTGGTCACCAGGACGCTGCCGTCCTGCGCGACCGCCACGCCGCCCACCGAGGTCAGCTGACCGGGCTTCGAGCCGGAGAAGCCGTAGTCCCGACGGAAGCTGCCGTCCGCATTGAAGACGGTGATCGCGTGCGTCTTCTGGTCGGCGACGTAGACCGCGCCGTCCGGCCCGAC
>JAOPZU010000333.1 GCA_025963955.1 Solirubrobacterales bacterium | reverse complement strand
ACGACGGGTTGTCCTTCTGTCAGCGCCCCACGTCACGGTCCAAGGTGTGGCGCGACTACTTCGAGGACACGCGGAGTGCGCAGGCGTGGATCTCCCACGCGGCGACGTGCAAGCTCGCGTGGGTCTGTCCGATGTGCGGCGCGGCCCGAGCGCGGGTCAATCAGAACGTCATCGAGCGCAGTATCCGAGGGTGGAAGTCGCTCGGCTCCAACAATCGCGCCGCGCTCATGACGTTGACTGTGCGCCACAAGCCCGACCAGTCGCTTGCCGAGTTGCTCCAGGTCTTGATCCGCGGCTTCACCCTCATGATGGGATCCCGCTTCGCCAACAAGTGTCGCGAGCAGGACGTCTATTTCGGCTTCATCAGGGCGGTGGAGATCACCTGGAGTCCCCGAACCGGATGGCATCCGCACATCCATGCGCTCGTCTTCACGTCGAATATGGCGGCCCTTGAGGCGGCGTGGCACGGCCAGACGGATAAGCGGGGACGGCGGCGAGGATTCAGAGAGGAGTGGGTGAAGCAGATTCAGCGGGCGTCAGTCGAGAAGAAGGCGTCTCGGCCGGTCACCCCGATGGCCCGACGCCAGGACCTCCGCGAGGCCGATCTCGACGACGCCGGCCAGCTCGCTGGCTACGTCACGAAGGACGGCGTGAAGTGGTCTATCGCGGCAGAGCTCAGCCGCGCCGACGTCAAAGCCGGCAGGGTCGACAGCCTCGCGCCGCTACAGCTCCTCTTGGCCGCCGGCGACGGAGACCAGGACAAGCGGGCGTTGTGGCGGGAGTACGTCCGAGCCACCAAGGGCGTCCACCGCATCTCGTCGTCCTCCTACGACTTCGCCTCGCGAACGACCCTCACCGACCACCTACAGCGCGAGTTCGAGAAGCACGAGGAAGAGCAAGCCCGAATCGAGGCGGGAGTGGGCGACGATCCGCGCGCCATTGCCAACCGGGAGGCGATCGAGGCGCAAGAGCTCGCGCGTCGGGCACGGTCAGCGGAGGAGCGCCTCGCGGCCGACGCGCGAGAGCACAGGCTTGAAGTCGACAGTTGGCCGCGCCGCGAAGAGATCGCCTCGTTCACACGCTCCGAGCAGCTCTCGGGCCGGAGCGGCCGCATGACTGTCGCCCAGATGAACGGCGACCTCCGTCCCCTCTACGGACTCCTCGACATGCTCGAAGCCGACGACAGGGTCCGCGTTCCATGGGAGGCGGTCAACGACTACATCAACGAACACGGCCTCCCCATCGACCCGAACCGCCCCTGGAAGCGCATCCCCCGGGGAGAGCCCGGCCCATGGACCGTCTACGCACAGCAGGCGGCGCAGTTCGAGGAGCGCCTCGAGGCGGCATCCCTCGACGAAGACCGCAAGGAGTACCTCCGCGACCGCTTCGAGACGAGGAATAAGCCCGAATCGAAGAGGTATTGGCCTCGGGAAAGAATTAGGTCGCAGAATCCAGGGACATAGCCGCCTTATATTGGAAACGCCCCGCAACGTCGATATAGATTCTTAGTTAGTCGCCAATAGGAGGAATTGGTGACGTCAGGAATCAGCATCGGCGCTTGAAAGCGAGGACGCATGTCCATCAGTGAAATCCCCGTCGGCTTCGACGAGGTCTTCTTCATCTCCGCGGCGGAGGACTTCCAGAACGACGGCGAGGGAGAGCGCCGAGTCAGCTACGACGGCGGTAGCTACCTCCTCGACGTGCAGGTCTCCGCGTACGTCACCGAGCGGGGCCTTCGGGCCCTCGCTAGCCAGGCCATCACGCTCGAGATTCCCACTGCCGGGGCGGCCGAGGCGCTCAAGACGATCCGGGGCCTTCCGCCGCAGACGCCCGTGCGCTTCGCCTCGCTCAGCGCGCGCAGCGGCATCTCCAAGGGCAACAACTCGTTGTGGACGATGTGGACCGGCCGGGGCATGGAGACCATTCGCTCGACGCAGCCGCAGCGTTCGGCCGCCGTCTCATGAGGCCGCCCATCGTGTGCCCCTTCCCGGCCGCCAGCGCCAGCCAGGAGCCAGCCGAGGCCGGTCCCCGGGCCACCGCGGGTACGGGGGTTCGGCCATCGCCACCAAGTGCGCGGCCCGACCTTCGGCCCAAGTCCGAACGGCGCATCGCCCGGACACTCCGTCTCGCCGCGCACGGGTGGTGGCTCGCCCCGCTCGTCGCCGTCGCGGTCAAACGTCCGTGGTGGGCGCTCGGCCTCGCCGTGCTCTGTGGCGCCCTCGAGTGCGCTCGCGGCTCGTACGAGGTCAAGCGTCAGGCGCGTCGCCGGGTCCGCTACGGCGGGGAGGACGCCCGTCGGCTCGCCGACCGCATCCGGGACGGGTGGTCCACGGCGACAGACGCCGCCGGGCTCTCGTACGTGTCCTGGCGGCCGGCGTTCTTCGCGTGGGAAGGCGCCGACTCACTCGCCGCCAAGCTCGACCGGGCCCAGCATGTGTGGCGCCGTCTCGGAGACCGTCAGTGGCCGCCGCAGCTCGACGCGATCGAGCCCCACCCGCTCGGGCTCGTGCTCACCGTCGTTCTCTCCCACGGCCAGACGGTGAACGACTTCGCACAGGCCGCGGCTCGGCTCGCCACCCAGCTCAGGGCCATCCGGGTCGACGTCCACGGCGGCCCAGCGCCGGACGAGGTGCAGCTCGTCGTCGTGATCCGCCGGCCACTCCTCGACCCCATCCCGCTCCCGCCTTCGCGCCCCTACCTCGGCCGTGGGGTGGTGGAGCTCGGAATCCGGGAGGACGGCCAGCCGTGGAGCCTGTCTTTCCAGAGTTGTTCGGGCGTGCTCGTCGCCGGAATGCCGGGCGCCGGGAAGTCGGGGACGCTCCGTGCCCTACTTGCAGGTCTCGTCGGCGCCCCGAGGACCGAGGTCGCCGGGATCGACCTCAAGGCAGGCGTCGAACTCGGTCCGTGGGAACCGGCCATGCTCACCCTCGCGACGAGCCTCGCCGAAGCGGTCGCCGTTCTTGAGGAAGGGGTCGACCTTCTCGACCGCCGGTTCCATCTCATGCGCGCCGCCCACGTGGTCGACGTGACTGAACTGCATCACTCTGTCGAACATCCGATGCGGGTCATCGTGGTCGACGAGGCGGCCGACCTATTCGCGGCCCCACCCGGGGATCGCGCCGCCAAGGAACTCACCGACCGAGCGGTGGCGGCGGCAGTCACCATCGCCCGGAAGGGAAGAGCCGGTTCGGTTCGGATCGTCCTCGCCACGCAGAAGCCCGACGCCACGACGATTCCGACCGTGCTCCGGGACCAACTCGGGCCGCGCATCGCTCACCGGACGCCGACGCGGCAGCACGCCGAGACCATCCTCGGCGGTCTCGTCGATCTCACCCAGGCGCCGTGGCAGATCCCGCCGAACCTCCCCGGCGTGGCGCTCGTCGCCGGCTCAGAACCCGAGCCGCTTCTCGCCCGCGCCTACCAAGTGACCAGCGAGGACGTCAGAAGGATCGTAAAGCAGGCCACTCGTGAGCAGGCAGACGAGTAACCGACGTCCAGGCCCCGAACTGTCCCACCCACGGGCAGGTGGCGGTTCGGGGCCATGGCTTGCCGTGACACGAAGCGATCAAGGACGTCACCAGGGGCGTCAGGTGCCCATCAGCGGCCGTTTGACGTCGCTACGACTCTCGCTCTACGTTCACCGCTCGGCGGCTCTCAGCGGCGACTGCTTAGTTCCCCCGCTCTCCTCGAATCGGTGTCGGCGTCCGGTAGCGGACAGGGTCCAGAGCGAGGACATGTCCGAGTCGCGCAGCGACGCCGAACGGCGCTCTTGACCCCGCCCGCGTGGGACGTTCACTCGCGTCGAGAGCGGGGAACGGCGTGGGCTTCGTATCCTTCCGCGGTGAGCCTTTGCAGGTCGTGCGGACAGCAACTCGTCATCAAGTTCGGTGACGACCGGTGTGCGCTCTGCGGTCACAAGAAGGGCCTCATGCAGGCAGCCGAACTCGCGCTCACCACTCGGGGGGCACTGGAAAAGGCCAAGCGCCTAAACAGCCGAGGACTCCCTTCAGTCGCCGCAAAGGAGGCCGTCGACACGTTCCCCGCGGCAGGCGGGTCAAGGAGCGTGAACGCTCCACGTCCGTCCGTGGGGAGCTATTGCCGATCGTGCGGTAGGCCATTGGTCGTGAAGTCCAGCGTCAACCGCTGCATGTTTTGCGGACGCAAAAAGGGCTTCCTGCAACCCGCGAAGACCGCGCTAACCACCCGGGGCGCCATCAAGAAGGCGAATCGTGCGGTCAGTCGAGACCTCGACCGGGCAGCGAAACAGATTGCCAAGACCTATAGCTCCGAGGCCCAGGACATGGCTTTCGGCGGCATGTCGTGGCAGGTCGCGGAGGCGGTCGCCCGCGACTGGATGAAGCAGAACGGGTACCGCGACGCTCGGCTCACGAAGTCAGGAGCCGACGGTGGCGTGGACGTCGTCGCCTCCAGCGCGGTCGCCCAGGTCAAGCACCACGCCAAGCCCGTGCGGCTACCGGAGGTGCAGCGCATCTACGGCATCGCCGCCGCCGAGCGAAAGAAGGCCTTGATCTTCGGCTCCGCAGGTTTCACGCCCGCGGCACGGGAGTGGGCCAATCGGCACGGCGTCGAGTGCTACAGGTTTCCACCGGTACGCCGAGTGAAGTAGCAGGCGCTGTCGCGAGTCACGCCGCCAGGTACCTCGAGGGGCGCCCGGGGCCGCAGCCTCGAGGAGTTCGCCGCCGGCTACATCACGACGAGCGCCGTGCCACCGCTCGCTCCGTCCGAGAATGACGCCGCCGTCGTGTGGCTCACCGCAGCGTTGATCTTGCGACTGCACGCCGAGCCGAAATTGTGAGGATCCGCTTCAGATCATTGATCTGATCGGGGTTAGTTACCGCAAGGGACTTTCCTTGCTCTTCACACGAACGGCGAGCCAGTTCGGAATAGTCAATGGACGAGTCAGGCATCGAGACGCAATCGGGCCGCAGTGCGACTCGGGCTCTCTCAGGTCCCGATGCACCCGCGCTTGGCCGATCTCCGCGCTTCGATCGGATTCACATCATCCGACAGGAAGTATCGCCGTGGGGTCGTCGCGCCCCATTTAGTCCTTAGAAAGAAGCGTACCAGAGTTTCTTTATGCCGCCTCGCTTTACCGCCGCAGCGAATCTCGCGGCCCGCTCAGGGGCCTTGCGGCCGCCTCGGGCGCCATAGGTTATCCGAGATGCAGGTCCCCGGCAGCCGCAACCGTCGCGCCGTCGATGATCCGAGCGAGGACCGAGAGG
>JAOPZU010000329.1 GCA_025963955.1 Solirubrobacterales bacterium | reverse complement strand
TCCACTCCAGCAAGCGCGCCGCCGAGCTCGACCTCGCCGACGTCGTCGATTGGATGCTCGCCACCGGTGCTCGGATCGGCGAGGCCCTGGCGCTGAGCGCCGGGCAGGCTGGCGGCCGGTCGCTGGTCGACCTGGACGCCGGCACGTGGGAGGTCAACGGCACCGTGGTGCGGGTGCCCAAGCAAGGGATGGTCGTCCAGCCGCGGACCAAGACCGCAGCCGGCTGGCGGATCGTCGCAGTGCCGACGTTCGCGGTGGAGATGGTTCGCCGCCGGCTCGAGTCACCCCGTCGGCCGGAGACCGCGCTGGTCTTCCCGACGCCCGTGTCCGGCATGCTGCGGGACCCGACGAACGTCTCCACCGACCTGCGTCAGCTGCTGGACGGCTTCGAGTGCGAGGCGTGCGGTGGTAGCGGCGTGAGGCAGGTGCCGGGCGGCCGACCCACCCGGTGCACCGAAGGTCCGTGGTCGTGGGTCACCTCGCACACGTTCCGTAAGACCGTCGCCACCCGGCTGGACGAGGCAGGGTTCACCCCGCGTCAGGTCGCCGACCAGCTTGGCCATGCAAATCCCTCGATGACCCTGGACGTCTACTTCGGCCGCCAAGTGGTCAGCGCCGAAGCCGCCAGAGTCCTCGGCCGATGACTGGGTCGCCTGGTTCCACGAAAACATGATCTGTTTGGCGCTGACGAGTAGCGCAACTGACACCGTTCGCCCGCGGATGCAGACAGTAGTCTTGAGTGTCACCGTGCGGCCCACGTAAGGACACCGCCCGATTTAGCAAGCCGTGATAAACCGGTAGCAAACGAGTAACCCACGGCGCCGCCGAAAACTTGCCGCGCGTGCGAGTCGTACCGGTGATCCCCCGTACTTTCGGCGCCAGACTCTTGTCTGTCCTATCAGGAGATCGCGATGCTTTAAACTCCACCGCGCACCAGATGCGGCGATTACCCATTCTGGTCTAGATCGCCGACGCGGTGCGCGTCGCCTTCACAACGGACTGCCCTGTTAGTTGCGGCGTATGCGCACGACGCCGCCGGGATGCCGATGGAACTTAGGCAGCTCTGGAACCGACATCCAGTGCGAGATCCGTCCAACAACCTCAAGAAGGTCGTCGTCCGAGGCAGACTGGGGTGGTGGCCAGGCGACACCACCTGTCGACGGCCAGACCTGTGCCCACCGGTCGCCCGGCGGGGTCATCCTCGGGACGCCCCAGCCATCGTCAGTACGGACGAGCAACGAGATTCCCCGGAAGGTCAACGAGCAGACTAGTACGTTTCGGCTCTCCCGACCGTCGAGCGGACGGTCCTGATGTCGCGCCTCAACCTGCAGTACGTAGACCCCGAAGTTCGACTGGCCGGTGTGCCGTGCCGCCCACACTGAGGTGAAAGCCGGCGGCACACGATCGGCGGTGAACGTTCGCCGCATCTCGGGCGTCGGCGTGGAAGATCCTGACCCGACCTGCTCGCGTACCCAGGCCGTCTTGACGGCCCAGGCGGCGAGAACGCCGATCTCGCGGGGAGACAGTGCCGTGAAGCCCAGCGGATACTCGGGCTCCCACATGCGCTCGAAGACAGGGCGAACTGCCTCCTCCAATTGGCTCATCCAGCCACCGTTGCAGTTGCGGCAGACCTGACGCAGCCGCGTCGTCAAGACTGACCCCTGCTTCGTCACCTCGCGGGTAGGCGCCTCGGAGTAGGCCTCCAGTGAGACGCGGCTGAAGCCCAGCGTTCGAGTAGTCTGAGTCGGTTCTACGTCAGCGCCCCTGCCGAGCCACCGTGGCCAAGCGTGCTCTTCGGTGATGTTTCCAGTTCGCCCGCAGAAGTAGCAGCTTTTCGAGGGCTTGTGTGGCCGGCGCTGACTCATGGAGGACAGCATGGGGGAGGACTCCGACAGTCCGGCTGGCGAAGATGCGAACAGTGCAGCCCATCGACACTCCGGTCGTCCGCGATCTCTTGACGGCTGACCTAGTCAGCCGGCGCTGTGCAACGCCGCCGCGACCTTGGTCTCCCACCAGCGGTCGCACTCCGCCTCGTCGTAGAGCACCCGACGGCCGGCCTTCACCCCGGTAGGGCCGATGCCGATGTGGCGCCAATACCGGACGGTGGCCGGGCTGGTACGAAACCGCGCTGCCACCTCCTCAGTGGTCAGCAGGCGAATGGTCACGGCTTCTCCTCGGGAAGACGACGAGTGGAGCTGGTCGCTTCGAGGAGGCGCCGGCGTCGTGCGGTTGCTGCCAACAGCGTTGGGGTGACAACCAGTTGGTCGACGTCATCCCGGGCTGACTGGCACGTCACCCCGGCGTCTTCATCAGTGCGGGCGGGGTGCTGTCCGGCTGCTGATGTGGAGCCGGCGGGTCATCGAGACGCCGACGGCGGTCAGTGCGACGGACAGCTCGTCCAGGTCGCGGTTGTAGATGCGGCCGGTGTCGAGCTGGGTGACAAGCTCACCGAGCAGGTGCGGCCAGTCGTGACGGGTCGGCGGGATGGGCGCCGGTGTCTCCACGCGTCGTTCGACGACCTGCACCGCTGAGAGCCCTGATGAGGCCGCGCGCGCCTGCTCCCAGGCTCGCTGTCGGCACGTCGCCGAGCACCACTTGGGAAGCCGCCCCGTCGCTTTGACGGTGATCGGTTCACCACACCACGCGCACGTCGACGCGGCGCGCCGCCGGGGCTGCGCTACGGACTCGACCGCCTGAGCCGATCTGCCCCCCGGGGCACCGGACAGTGAAGCGTTCGGCCGCCGCTCTTGCAGCCTCGCCGCTGCTCGGCGCCGAGCCTCCGACCTCCCTGACGCACTCCCACGTTTGCCCATGCCCTCGAGGCTCCGGACGAACGTCCCAGCTGATGTCACCCCGATCCGTCACGACGCAACGACAGGCCTGGGTGAGCTCCTATGTGCAAGGGCTCGCGGCGGTAGCGTCTCGGCTGGCGGTGGGTGCGGTGGACTGGCCGCAGCGAAGAGCAGGTCAGGGACTGAGAGCCTGTCGCGCAGCTGGCTTCGGCCGTGAA
>JAOPZU010000327.1 GCA_025963955.1 Solirubrobacterales bacterium | reverse complement strand
CCGGTGCACGGCCGCTCCTACCGGCGCGAGCCGCTCGGCCCGGAGTGGGCGCACCGGGTCGTCCGCGAGGACGACGCGGACCTGCGCTGATCCACCGCGCCCTCAGGCCTTCGCGCGCGGCGCGGCGCGGCGCCGCCCGATCGACGGCAAAAAGCGACCCGGCGGTGCCGAAGCACCCCGGGTCATGACGCGGGAGGTAGAGGCCGTCCCGCGCCCGCGCAGCGTATCTAGAAGCCGCGGGCGGCCGTCGCCACGGCCTGCACCCGGCTGACGAAGCCGTCGAGCGCGTCCAGCGTGATCGCCTGCGGGCCGTCGCAGCGCGCGGTCCTCGGGTCCGGGTGGCACTCGACGATGAGCCCGTCGCAGCCGCTGGCGGCGGCCGCGAGCGCGAGCGGCTCCACGAGCGCGCGGCGCCCGGCGGCATGGGAGGGATCCACGATCACCGGCAGGTGCGTGTGCTCCTTCAGGACCGTGACCGCCGCGAGGTCCAGGCACGAGCGGGCCGGGGTCGCCTTCGCGTGGATGCCGCGCTCGCAGAGCAGGACGTTCGCGTTGCCCTCGGTGAGGATGTACTCCGCCGCGAGCAGGAAGTCGTCGATCGACGCACCCATGCCGCGCTTCAGGAGGACCGGCATGCCGGACCGCCCGATCTCCGTCAGCAGCGGGAAGTGCTGCATGTTCCGGGCACCGACCTGGATGCAGTCCGCGTACTCGACGACGTGCGCAACGTCGCGCAGGTCGGTGAGCTCGGTGACGACCGGCAGGCCGGTCTCCTCGCGCGCCTCGGCCAGGATCTTCAGGCCCTCGACGCCGAGGCCCTGGAAGGCGTAGGGCGAGGTGCGGGGCTTGAACGCGCCGCCGCGGAGCAGGTCCGCGCCGGCGGCCTTACAGGCGCGTGCGGCGCTCAGCGTCTGGTCCGCCGTCTCCACGGCGCAGGGGCCGAGGATCATCCGGAACTCGCCGGTCGGGCCGCCGAAGGAGACGCCGGCGATCTGGACCGGGTGCGCCACGTCGCCGTGGCGATGCTTGGACGCGAGCTTGTACGGCGAGGACACCGGGACGACCCGGTCGACGCCCGGGTCCGCGTCGAGCTCGAGGTTCGTGAGGTGGTCGCGGTCCCCGTCGATGACGCCGATCACGGTCTGCTCGGCGCCGACGACGCGTTGTGCGCCGGCCCCCGTGGCGGTGATCCGCTCGGTGACGGCCTCGATCTGGGCCTCGGTCGCGTCCGGGTAGAAGATGACGAGCATGGTGCGGGTACGGTCGCACAACCGTGCGCCCGAGCACCGCGCGGCTGGGCCTACAGTGGAGCGGGTGAGCTTCGATCGGCGCACCGACTCCTCGCCCGCCGACCCCTCGGGGCGCGACGGGCGGGTCCAGCACATTCGCCAGGACGTGCGGGTCGGGCACCTCGCGCTCGGCACGATCGCCTGTCCGACGTGCGACGCCCCGGTCGCCATCGGCCCGGACGCGCTGTCCCCCGCCGCGCCGCTGCGCTGTCCGGTCTGCGGGCACGACGGCCACGTGCGGGACTTCCTCACCCTCGCCACGCCGAGCCGGCCCGCGCGCCCCGCCCGGGTCCGGATCCGGGTCGTGCGCCCCGGCCGGTTCCGGGTCGAGCCGCTCTGATCTGCGGCTCGGTGGTGCGAGGGTGAGCCGATGTGGGTAGCGGTGGCCCCATGGATGAAGTCATCGACGGGGTCCTGCACTGGGCCACCTACCACGAGGGCATCGGGCAGACGGTGCACTCGCACATGCACCTCGCGTCGGGCGCGATCTTCGATCCGCTCCTGCCGGAGGGCGGGGCGGAGGCCCTCGGGGCGGCCGGGCTGCCCTCGGTCGTGCTGCTCTCCAACCGCCACCACCTGCGCCACGCCGCGGTCCTCGCGGAGACCTACGGGATCCCGATCCGCTGTCACGAGGCCGGGCTCCACGCGTTCACGGGTGCCGGTGCGCCCGACGTCGAGGCCTTCGCCTTCGGGGACGAGGTCGCCCCGGGGGTGCGCGCGACCGGGCTCGGCGCACTGACGCCCGAGGAGACCGTCTTCCGCATCGACGCCGGCCCCGGGGCGCTGCTGTTCGCCGACGGGCTGATCCGCCGGGACGGCGAGCTGATGTTCGTGCCGGACCAGCTCCTGGGCGAGGACCCGGAGACGGTGAAGCGCGAGCTGCGCTCGGGGCTGACGCGCCTCCTCGGCGGCGACCAGTTCGACACGCTGCTCTTCGCCCACGGCGAGCCGCTGCGCGCCGGCGGGCGACAAGCGCTCGAGGCTTTCCTAAGCTGAAACTTGTCCCGAACCGGAGACCGTCTCCGATTCCTCCCGGGGCCGCCCCCCATGGCCAGCACCCACTCCGCCTCCGACCTCCCCGCCGAGCTCGACCTCAGGTCGCTCGGCCGTCGCGCGCTGCAGGTGGTCGCGATCCTCGCGGCCGTCGGACTGGCCGCCCTCCTGACGCCGGGCCTGGGGGAGCTGAGCGACAAGCTCCACCACGCCGCCTGGGGCTGGATCGCCGTGGCGGTCGTCCTCGAGGCGCTGTCGGGGATGTCCTACGTCCTGATGTTCCGGCCGGTCTTCTGCCGGCTGATGAGCTTCCGCAGCGCGATGGAGATCAGCTGGTCCGAGCTCGGCATGGGGTCGCTCGTCCCCGCCAGCGGCATCGGCGGGCTCGCGCTCGGCGCCTGGGTCCTGAGACGCGACGGGATGTCCCCCGAGCACGTCGCGGAGCGGTCGGTCGCCTTCTTCCTCATCAAGAGCTCGGTGAACTTCGTCGCCGTCGCGATCCTCGGCGTGATCATGTTCGCCGGCGTCGGCCCGCACGAGACGGTCCTGCTCACGCTGCTGCCGGCGGCGATGGCCGTGGCGTTGATCGCCGCCGTGCTGAGCGTGCCGCGCCTGGGCCCGGGCGCGGACCCGGCCGGGGACGCCGGAAAGGTGCGACGGGGCGTCTCGTCCGCCCGTCGTGCGCTCATCAAGGGCACGGCCGCCGCCGTGCTCATCGTCAGGCGCGGCGACCCGTTGCTGCTCATC
>JAOPZU010000313.1 GCA_025963955.1 Solirubrobacterales bacterium | reverse complement strand
ACGAAGTCGACGGCCTGGCCGACCGTCAGGATCCGCGCGGCCTGCTCGTCGCTCATGACCACGCCGTAGGAGTCCTCGAGCTCCTGCACGAGGGTGAAGAGGTCGAGCGAGTCGGCCTCCAGGTCCTCCTTGAAGCGGGTGCTCGCGTCGATGGCGGACGGGTCGGCGTCCAACTCGTCGGCGAGGTGGGACTGGATCAGCGCGAAGACGGACTCACGGGTCATGACGCGGACACGCTAGACGCTTCACCGGACAGCGGTGCAGCGCCATCCTTTTCCCCTGCAGGCGAGCGTTTCAGGGCTCCGGCCGCGTCCAGCGCGGCGTGGGTCGTCCCGACGAGGTCGGCGCTGACCCCCCGCGCCGCCAGCAGGATCGCCTGGGAGAAGCCGTAGCGCGTGAAGCGGCCGTGCGGGACGACCCCGAGCTTGCGCAGGCCGAGGAGGTAGGCGCCGCCCGGGCCCTCCGGATCGAGTTCGTCGCGCAGCCCGCCGAGCGCCGGCTTCAGCAGCAGGCCCCCGACCTTCGAGCGCGCGTTGGAGGTCGCAGCGTCCCGGACCGCGCCGAGCAGCACCTTGGACACGCCCTCCATGAGCTTCAGCGCGACGTTGCCGGTGAAGCCGTCGGTGACGACGACGTCGAGCTCACCGCTCGTGATGTCCCCGCCTTCGACGTTGCCGACGAAGGCGAGCGCGCCGCTGCCGGCCGCGCGCTCGCTCAGCTGCGCGTGGGCGGCCAGGACGGTGTCGGTCCCGCGTGTGGCCTCGGTGCCGTTGGACAGCAGCCCGACCCGGGGTCGCTCCACGCCGAGCACCGTGCTCGAGAGGACGGCGCCCATGAACGCGAACTGGACCAGGTGCTCCGGGCGGACCTCGGCGTTCGCGCCCACGTCGAGCAACGTCACCGGATGCCCCGGGATGGGGATCGGGATCGCGAGCGCCGGGCGGTGGATACCGCGTCCGCGCTTGACGTTGAAGAGGCCCGCGGCCAGGGCGGCACCGGTGGAGCCGCCGCTGACCAGGGCGTCGGCCTCGCCGTTCGCGACCGCCTGGGCCGCGCGGACGATCGATGCGTCCCTGGTGGAGCGGGCCGCCCGGGCCGGGTCCGCCGCCTTGGCGATGGAGACCGGGGCGTCCACGACGGTCACGCCGTCCGGGACCTCACCGATCTGCGCGGCCGGGCCGAAGAGCAGGACGCGGACGCCCTGCTGCGCGGCGATCGCGGCGCCTGCGGCGACCTCGGCCGGTCCGAGGTCCGCGCCGTTCGCGTCGACGGCGATGGTGACGATGTCAGCCACGCGGGCGAGAGATCGTCGGAGTGCGCGGGGCGTGGGCGCGCGGTCCGCGCCGGCGGCCGTCCCGCGCGGACGACCTAGTTGTCGTGATCGTGTCCGTGATCAGGCGCCACGATGGTCTTGCCACCGTACGTCCCGCAGTTCGGGCACACCCGGTGAGGGCGACGCGGGGTGTGGCACTGGGGGCACGCATTGTACGTCGGCGCGCTCAGCTTGTGCTGGGAGCGGCGCTTGGTGGTGCGCGAGTGCGACTGCTTCTGCTTGGGGACGGCCATGGCGACGACGAAGGGTAGCGGCTCGGGGCTCTGGTTGACTTCGCGGTGTGCCCGACGAGCTCGTCATCCGCCAGCTGCTCCCCGCCGACGTCGATGCGGCCGAGGCCGTCGGCTGGGCGGCGCTCTCGCCGCTGTGGCCGGACGACTTCCGCCCGGCGGACGACGACGTGCGCCGGGCGCGGGCCCGGCTGCGCGTCGGTCACCTGCAGCAGACGGACCCGGGCGGCTGCTGGGTGGCCGAGGCCGGCGGGGAGATCGTCGCCATCGCGCTGGCGCTGATCCGCGAGGGCGTGTGGGGCTTCAGCCTCTTCGGCGTGCACCCCGAGCACCACGGCAGGGGCATCGGTTCCGCCGTCTACGCGCCGGCGCTCGCGTACGGGAAGGACTGCCGGGGCGGCATCATCCTGTCCTCCGAGCACCCTGCTGCGATGCGCCGGTACGCCACCAGCGGCTTCTCGCTGCGGCCGTGCGTGAGCACCGCCGGGATGCTCGAACGGCGCGGACTGCCCGCGGGACTGCAGTCCCGACCGGGCGACCTGCTCGACGAGGAGGACCGCGCCACCTGCGCGGCGGCGTCCCGCTTCGTCCGCGGCGCCTCCCACGAGCAGGACCTGGAGGCGTGCCTAGCCGCCGGCCGCGACCTGCTCGTCCTGCCCGGGCGGGGCTTCGCGATTCACCAGGACGGCTCGCCGTCGCTGCTGGCCGCGCTCGACGAGGAGGCCGCGACCGACCTGCTGTGGTCGGTCTTCGCGGCGGCGCCGGCCGGGGCGACCGTCCACGCCGACTTCATCACCGCCGGAAACGACTGGGCGATCGACGTGTCGCTGCGCTGCCGCCTCGCGCTCAGCGCCGACGGACCGGTCTTCGTCCGCGGGGACGTCGGGCCGATGGCGCCCTACCTGCCGAGCGGGGCCTACCTCTAGGCGCCGCTGTGTGCCGAAACCGCCCGTGGAGGGCTACTCGAAGCTGATCTCGCGCAGGGCGTTCCAGCGCGGGTCCGGCGGGCGCTCGTGGACGTGGTCGGGGTGCTCGTTGAGGTTCTCCCCGCATTCGGGGCAGAGGCCGGCGCAGTCCGCCCGGCAGATGACCTGGGCCGGCAGGGCGAGGGCGTAGCTGTCGCGCACCCATGCGCGCAGGTCGAGCGTCTCCTCGTCGGCGTCGACGTACGGGCTCTGGAGCTCCTCGCCGCCGCCGGGAGCATCGACCTCGCGCGTGTCGACGGCGGTGGTCGGGCTGGCGGGCTCCAGGCAGCGCATGCACGGGCCCGAGAGCGTACCCTCGAACCGCAGGCGCAGCGCCCAGCCCCCGCCCGTCATCCGCGAGAGGTCCAGCACGACCGGGACGACGCCCGGGGTGGCCGCGTAGGTGTCCTCGCCGAAGACCATGTCGTCGAGCGGAACGTCGAGTTCCAGTCGGCGACCGTCCCCGGGGACCAGCTTCAGGGGTGCGAGCGCGAGGATCTCGGATGGTGCGGCCATCCCCCGAGGGTAGAAGGGCGATGGCCCAGGGTGCTCGGCGGGCGCCAGGCGGGGCGCCGCGCCTCACGCTCAGACGGACGGCAGCGCCAGGCCGGGCGGCATCTCGCCGCGGTCGGTCAGCGCGTGGATGTCCCCCGCGCGACGGGGGTCCAGGAAGACGTGACGCTGGCCGACGCTCGGCTTCTCCACGAGCAGCCCGGCGTCGAGCAGGGCCTCCCCCACCGCCGCGGCCAGCGCGCGGTCGCTCGGCGCGAAGCCGCGGGCCAGGTGCGCGAACTCGGTGTGGTAGCCGCCCCACTTCCCCATGCCCGCCAGGCGCTGGAGGATCCGGCGGGCCACGCGCCGGGCCGGGTCCGGATCGTCGTGCGGGCGGCTCGCGGTCGACCCAGCGTCGGCCTCCAGCAGGGCGAGGACCGACTCCTCCAGGGCCTGCACGGAGTCGGGGTCGGCGGGGCGCCCGCCCTGCCGCGCGACCTCGGCCGCCACGAGCAGCGGGTGGCCGGCGCCGATCGGCGCACGCAGGTCCTCCGCCTCCTCGAGGAGGAACGCAGGCGCCGCCAGCACCCGGGCGCGCAGGCGGTCGATGCCGGTGGCGTGGTCCTCGAAGGCGAGCGCGGCGAGCTCGGGGTCGTCCTCCCCGCCTAGCGCGACGACGAGCTGGGCGCCGAGCCGGCCCGCCCGCACCGGGCCGCCCGCACCGGCCTCCACGAGGGCGCCCACCGTCGCGGCGGTCAGCAGCCACTCCCGCTCGGTGATCGCGTCCGGATCGGCGCGCAGGGCCGGGCTCACCGGCAGGACGGCCCGCAGTCCGGGCGGCCCGCCCTCGGGCGCGGGGGTGACCAGCACGGTCACCGGGGCCGCGTAGCCGGAGCGCCGCAGCCGCAGGTCGCCTGCGCTGCGCTGCAGCTCGGCCCACAGCAGCCGGCGCAGCTGCGCGGCGCGCTCGCGCGGCGCGAGCACGCCGCCGGCGTCCTGCAGCACGGTGGCGAGCTCGTCCATCGGACGAACGTAGCGTCGGCACCTTCGCGGCAGCTCAGGCGACGGCTAGCGTGCACCAGCGTGTCCGAGTGGTTCGACAACTACGACTTCCGCGTGGTCGCCGACCACCTCGCGACGGGCGCCCAGCCGGCGGACCGTGGTGACGTGGACCGCCTGGTCACGGAGGCCGGCGTCAGCCGGGTGGTGAACCTCTGCCAGGACGTCGAGTACGCGGAGGGAGCCCGGGAGGCGGTCGTCGCCGCCTACGCGGACGCGGGCGTGGTCGAGCACCGGATCGACCTGATCGACTTCGGCCACGTGCGGGCCGACGCCCTGGACGAGGCGGTCGCCGTCGCCCTTCCGTGGCTGGCGGCGGGCGAGACGGTGTACGTCCACTGCCGCGCCGGCTGGCAGCGCTCTGCCACGGTCGCGGCCGCGCTGCTCGCCGTCCGCCTCGGGATCGGGGTCGACGAGGCGCTCGGGCGGATCCAACGCCGCAAGCCGAGCGCGCAGCCGCTGCACCACCAACTCGAGGGCCTGTGGGCGTGGTGGCGTGGACTAGACCCGCTGCACCACC
>JAOPZU010000272.1 GCA_025963955.1 Solirubrobacterales bacterium | reverse complement strand
GCGCGCCGTCGTCTGAACTTGGGACGGGCATCGCTTGCACGCAGCAAGTCTGCAGCACCGCGGCGGGCCAACCGCGCCAGGACACCCGCGCGGCACGCGGTCGTGCTAGTGGGCGAGAGGGTTAGGCCCGTGCGCGAGGTCCTCGACGAGGCTCTGCGTTCTCGAGCTCCGCCCCGATGCCATGAACGGGGCCGCGTACGGAGTCGCAAAGACACCCCACACTGCCAGGCCGTCATGATCGCGTTCGCGGCGGTTCGTGGCAGTTTCGTATGCCGGCTAACCTGCGGTTACGAACAACCGTGAACGCCAGCGAACAACCCCGGACGCCCCCAATTGCAACCCCAACTGCAACCAGGAGCCCCCGCGGCTAGTGACAAGGGCCAGAAGGGCGGGCGCAAACGGCGTTAGTCCTCCGCGGTCACGATTGTCACGACCGTTTGAACAGCGGTCCAAAGAACCCCAACGACGATCGCAACGACCCCAGCACGGTCGCAGTTCGGTGCTCGTCATCGGACCACGAGCTCGGGCACCCTGCCGTAAGCGATTCTGTGGCCCGGGGACCGACCGATTCCTATCCGTTCGACACTCGCAATGCGCGGCTCACGGCTCGAACCGCCTCGGCGAAAGGCTCGTCGCGTTCCTGAAGGGCTACGGGGAGTTCGGCGAACGGTACGACCGCGCCACCCGCCGCGCCTTCGTACTGGGCGACAGCCGACCACGCGTCGTGAACGTCGGAGGCTGTCACCTGCTCCCCCTTCGCCAAGGCGAGGACGGCATACACGAGATAAAGGAGATCGTGCCCGTCGTCGTCACCGGCCGCTGTCCGGATGGCGTCGGCCGTCCGCGAGATGTACGAGTCGGCCAACGTTCTCCTGCTCCTCGGGTGGGGGTCCGCCGAAGCTACAGGTATCCGGGCCGTTGTCCGCGTCGCAACCCCGGTACCGGGAACGGTCCTCTACGGTGCCCTTGCGTTGGCGCCGACGGCAGAGGTGGACAGGTGGAACTGACGTCAGAGGATTTCCCGGCCCTCTTCCGTGATGCCGATCGAACCTCGCTGGAGGGGCAGCGGCAGTACACCCGGGCCACGGGCGCACGGCTGTGGGCCGCCGTGCTCGCCGCCGTGGCGGCCATCTCCTCGAACTTCTGGCTGGCCGGTGAGGTCGAGGTCCTCGGTCTCGTGGCGGCGGCGTTCTTCGTCGTCGCGCTCGGCCTGGAGGTCTGGCTGCTGGCCGACCGGCCGGAGAAGGACTGGTACGACGGCCGGGCGCTCGCCGAGTCGGCCAAGACCCTGGCGTGGCGCTTCGCCGTCGGTGGCGCCCCCTTCCCGGTCCAGGAGGCGGACGCGGATGCGTCGTTGCGGTTCAGCGAGGAGCTGGCCGCCCTGCGCGAGGACGCCCCGGACGTGAACATCGTCCTGACCGGCGCGGACGTCATTACCGAAAAGATGCATGCGCTGCGTCAGCAGGACGCCGCGGTCCGCCGGGAGGCATACATCCGGGGCCGCATCCTGGATCAGCAAAGCTGGTACGCCGGCAAGGCCGAGTACAACAAGCACCGGGCGAAGACGTGGAAGCTCATCCTCATCGCGCTGGAGTTCGCCGGCGTGATCCTCGCCCTGGTCAAGGCCTTCGGCTACCTCGAGGTCGACATCGCGAGCGTCACGTCGGCCGCCATCGGCGCGGGCGCGGCCTGGCTCGGCGTCAGGCAGCACGAGTCGCTGGCTCGCTCGTACACGTTCGCGAGCAGCGAGCTCTGGCTCGTCGCGTCGCGGCTGCGCGAGGTCGACGACGAGCACGCGTGGGCCGCCGAGGTGGCCGACGCCGAGGAGGCGATCAGCCGCGAGCACACCATGTGGCGCGCGGCCCGGCTCGCCTCCGGGGCGGCGATGGTGCGCCGGCACACCCACCGTCACCACGGCTGACGGGCGGACGTCGCTAGCGGTCCACGCGCAGCGGCACCGTCTCCACGGTCGCCGGTGTGGAGCTGTCCGTCCCGTGCCGGGCGGGGTTCACCCGGACGACGCGGGCCGAGTCCGGGCTCGGCAGGATCCGGCGCAGGTCCTCGGAGCGCACGCCGATGGCCTGCTGCACCTGCAGGGAGACCGGGTCCACCGCCCACACCGAGAAGTCGGTCAGCGCCAGGACCAGCGTCCGGCCATCGGCCGACGCGCGCATGACGAACCCGCCGGCGCCGAACATGACGCTCCGCCGGAGGTGCAGGTCCCCGTCGTAGGAGCGCAGGATCCCGTCCTGCCCCATGGCCACGATGTCGTGCTGACCGAGCACGGACGAGGCCATCGGTCCCGCGACGCCGATGTCCGCGGTGTGCAGGGGTTCGCCGTCGAGCGTGCTGACGATCAACCGCCCGAAGGTGGTGCCGGTCACGAGCCGGTCCCCGTCCCGCTCGAGCGACACGATGACCTCCCCCGAATCCACGGCGGGCGGCGACAGCGGCGTCACGTCGCCGTCCAGGGACGCCGGCACCGTGAACCACCGGCCCTCGCCCTCGGCCACCACG
>JAOPZU010000247.1 GCA_025963955.1 Solirubrobacterales bacterium | reverse complement strand
CACCATGCGTTCCGCTTCGCCGACCTCGCCGCGGTCCTTGCCGTGGCCGCCGCCGGCGTCGCTGTCCTTCGCGCGCAGCGGCGACGCGCGCGTCCCTCCTGACGCGACGGCGGCCGACGGGGGCTCGCGCGCGGCCACGGCGAATTGTGCGACCTCGCACGCCAAAGCGAGTACGTTGTCCTCGAGGCGAGGCTCTGTCCGGGCGTCGCTTTCCGCCGGCCGCCTCCTCAGGCTTGCTCCGCCGCCGCCGCGGCGCACCGAGAACCGGGGGTCCTTCTCCTCTGAGGCTCGGAGCCCCTGTGGCAGGACGCATCGATGTGGCCGCGCCCGGGGACGGGCCGCGCGCGCGTCCGCCGATCTTCGGCGTGGAGGGACGGGACTGCGCGGGTGCGTTCGTCGTGGACGTTCGGGGAGAGCTCGACGTCGCGACCCTCCCGCAGTTCGAGGCGGTCGTGCGAGCCGGCGAGCACAGCGGTCATCGGCGGATGGTGGTCGACCTCGGGGCCGTGACGTTCGTCGACTCCGGCGGCGTCAACGCCCTGCTGCAGCTCCACCGCCGCATGACGAGCGCCTCGCTCGAGCTCCTGATCCTGCCGGGACGCCCACGGGTCCAGCGGGTCTTCGTCCTCATGGGCCTCACGACGACGCTCCCATTCCTGGCGTAGGCGCGCCGCCCTCCGGCGCGGCGATCCTCGGTGAGACGCAGGCCGCATACGTCGCGGCGCTGCTCCGGGCGGATGCCGTGGCCGCCCGGGCGACCGTCGACCGCGCCATCGCGTCCGGGGTGCCGGTGCGGTCGATCTACCTGGACGTGCTCACCCCGGCGATGCACCGGCTCGGCGTGCTCTGGGAGGAGGCGCGGATCGGCATCGCGGACGAGCATCTGGCCACGGCGATCACGCAGGGCGTCCTCGCGACGCTGCACCGGCGGCTGCCGCGGACGCCTCCCGCGACGGCGCCTGATCCGGGACGCGTCGCGCCCGTGGCGGTGCTCGGCTGTGGTCCGGAGGACCTGCACGGCCTCGGTGCGCGCATGGTGGGCGACTTCCTGGAAGCCGCCGGCTGGCGGGTCATGGACCTGGGCGCGAACGCGCCGGCCGAGGCCTTCGCGGCCACAGCGGACGTTCACGGCGCAGCGCTGGTCGCGGTGTCGTCCTCGCGGGCGGAGGACCTCGCCGGCCTCAGCGCGGTCCGTCGCGCCATCGATCGCCTGGACCGTCCTCCGCTGCTGGCCGTCGGCGGCCTGGCCCATGCGGGCAGCCCCACGGTCGCCGCCGCGGTCGGCGCGGACCTGTTCGCCCCCGACCCGGCCGCGCTGATCGCCCTGCTGCACCCGGCCCCGACCGGTCGTGCCGCCCCGTGAGCCGCGGACTGGGGGACCGGGCCGACCTGAACGCCTTCGTGAACCGCTCGCAGGTGCTGTGGTCGGCGGCGCTGACGCCCGCGGGCGTCATCACGTCCGCGAGCTCCGCCTTCGTCCAGAGCGTCGGCGGGCCGCTGACGGGACGGCGCCTGCAGGCGCTGGTCTCGCGCCCGCAGCAGCCGGCGCTGGACCAGCTGCTGGCCGCGGCGGAAGCCAGCGCCTGGCTCAGCGCGGTGTTTGCGTTCAGCGTCGGCACGGCGGAGCTCCCGGTCGACCGCCTCGTCCACGTCAGCGTGCACGACGGGGCGATCCTGTTCATCGCCGAACCCGCCGCCCTGGACCTTGAGCAGCGTCTCACCCAGCTGCTGGCGATCAACGAGGCGCTCCTCGCCTCCCAGCGGCTGGTCGCCGACCAACAGCGGGAGCTCGTGCAGGCGCGGGACGAGGCCGAGGGGGCGCTCCGCCGCCTGCAGGCGCTCGAGCACGTCAGCGTGGCGGCGTCCCAGAGCGACGACCCCGGGGCCGGGCTGCGCGCGTTGCTCGACCAGGCCTGCGCGCTCGTGGGTGGCCGGCGGAGCAGCCTGCTGCTCGTGGAGGCGGCGACGCACCGCCTCGCCGTCGGGCCGGGTGGCCCAGCCGGCGAGCACGCGCGCTGGCTCAAGCCCGCCGAGGGCGGGATCGTGGCGCTGGCGGCGGTGACCGGGCGGGCGGCCCTGGTGCCGGACACGAGCCAGGACGCGCGCGTCAGTCCCGCCGAGCGCGACGTCGATCGCGCGCTGCTGGCCGTCCCGCTGCGGGTCGCCGACGAGGTGGTCGGCGTGCTGCACGTCGGGTCCGACACGGCCGGCCGCTTCACCGGCGAGCACCTCACGCTGCTCGCGGCGGTCGCCGACCGGGCGACGGGCGCGATCGCCAGCGCGCAGACCGCCCGCCGCGAGCGCCACCTCGCCGAGACCTTCCAGCGCTCGCTGCTGCCCAGCACGCTCGCCACCGGGGCGCTCGAGCTCGTCGCCCACTACCTGCCGCAGGCCGAGGCCGCCGACGTCGGAGGGGACTGGTACGACACGATCGCGTTCGACGACGGCTGCCTGGCCATCTGCGTCGGCGACGTCGCCGGCAAGGGCGTGCACGCCGCCGTGACGATGGGACAGGTCCGCAGCGCGATGCACGCGCTGGCCCTCGTCCACCGGGCGCCGGCGGAGCTGCTCGCGCGCCTGGACCCGTACGTCATCAGCCTCGGGACGATGATCACGCTGGTCTACGCGATCTACGACCCGGCGAGCTCCTTGCTCTCCTACGCCAGCGCCGGGCATCTCCCGATGCTGCACCGGAAGCCCTCGGGTGAGGTCGAGCTGCTCGAGGATGCGCTGTCACCGCCGCTGGGCACGGGCGCGCCGTCCCGGACCCAGGCCGAGCTGCGGCTCGAGCCCGGGGCGCAGCTCGTCCTGTACTCGGACGGTCTCGTCGAACGCCGCGGCGAGGATCTCGGGGACTCGCTCGGGCGCCTGCGCCGGCACTGCGCCCGGCCCGACGTGCGCCCGGCCGACATGGCCGGGCACCTGCTCGCCGCGCTCGTGGAAGAGCCCGCCGCCGACGACATCGCCGTCCTCACCGCCTACCGGCCCGCCCGATGAGCGTCCCGTTCGCCCTGCGCCTGCGCGCGGGCCCGGACGCGCCGGCGGACGCGCGGTCGGCCATCAGCGGCTGGGCGTGGTTCCTGTCCCGTGAGGAGCAGGCGGACCTCGTGCTCGCCGTGAGCGAGCTGGTCACCAACAGCG
>JAOPZU010000244.1 GCA_025963955.1 Solirubrobacterales bacterium | reverse complement strand
GGGAATGATCTGCTGGTCGTTGATCCCGTCGATGGCCTGCGTCTGGGGCGTGTAGGTGATGAACGACAGGTAGCGGGCGTGTGGGTAGTGCCCGGCGAGCTCAAGGTGGGAGCCGGGAGCGAGCGGGACCGCCGCGATCCAGTACTTCGCGGCCTCGTCCGGGTAGGCGACGTTCGCTTGGTTTGCCGTTGCTTGCACGGCCCAGCCGCAAGAGCGGTCGGCCGCTCTTGCTTGCGAGGGCACGAGCACCAGGCAAGCGAGCACCCAGGCGAGGGCCCCCGCGGTTGCTGCGCGGATGCTGGTGCGGTGTCGTGAGTTGGCTTCGTCTGTGCGCATTGCTCGTGCTCCTGCCTTCAGTGTCGGGGCTAGCCCTGGAGGGCGACGGGAATTTCGCTGTACTGGTTGAGGAAGGTGGAGCTGACGCGGGTGGCGTCGCCGGCCAGGGCGAGGTCGGGGAACCGTCGGAGGGTCTCCTCGATCCACAGCTTCAGTTCGAGGCGGGCCAGTCCGGCACCGAGGCAGAAGTGCCGGCCGCCGCCGCTGAAGCCTTGGTGAGCGTTCGGGTTGCGGCGCACGTCGAACTGGTCGGGCCGGTCAAAGACGGTGGCGTCTCGGTTTCCGGACACGTACCAGAGCGCGAGCTTGTCGCCTTTGCGGATCTGGGTGCCCGAGAACTCAACGTCGGTCGTCGCGGTGCGCCGCATGTAGGCGAAGGCGGGGTTGTAGCGCACGAACTCCTCGACGACCTGCTCAAGCGTGACCGCACCGGAGCGGACGAGTTCCATCTGTTCAGGGTCTTCGAGCAGGTTCTTCATGCCGGAGGTGAAGACCGCTCGGGTCGAGTCGTTTCCCGCCACCATCAGCAGGAAGAAGAACATGACGATCTCCTCCTGCGCGAGGTGCTCCCCGTCGACCTGCGCTTCCACCAGGGCGGTGGTCAGGTCGTCCGTTGGGTGCTCGCGGCGGTCCTTGACCATCTTGTCGACATAGGGCACGAACTCTTCGAGGGCGCGCATGACCTCGCCCAGGTCCGCGACCATCCGCGGGTCCTCGAAGGCGGTTGTCCGGTTGGTCCAGTCCACCAGCTGCGCGGCGTCTTCGCGCGGCACGCCGAGCATGTCGCCGATGACCATCGACGGAACATGGATTCCGACGTCCTGCACCAGGTCAAGTCGTCCGTCGGGGTGCTGCTCGAGCGCGCGGTCGTAGACGAGGTTGATGATCTCGCGCATCCGGTCGGAGTGCTCAAGAGACCGCTTGGGCGTGAACGCGCGCTGCACCAGGGACTTCAGGCGGTCGTGGCGCGGCGGGTCCTGGCAGATCATCATGTGCTGGCCGAGGTCAAGCGGATCGGGGGAGCCGTCCCACGCGAGCTTGTCGACGAAGACGATGCTGCGCTGGGAGGAGAACGCCTCGTGATCACGGCCGACCTTGGCAATGTCCTCGTGGCGCACGACCGACCAGAAGCCCGTTTCGTGTTCGAAGTCTCCGAGCGGGCTCCAGTGCAGCTCGCGGGTGTCACGCAGGCGGGCGAAGACCTCGTGCGGCGGTCCGTCCTTCCACAGGTTCAGATCGCTCAGATCAAGATCGTTCAGAGGTTCGGCGGGGGCCGGGGCGTCGGTCGTGGCGGGCATGCGTTTCTCCGTCGTTACGAGAAGGGATTGGGTGAGCGGGTCGCTGATGACGAGCCGGGTGGCCGGGCTGCGTCAAGCAGCCCGGCCGGTTGCCGGGAGGTTCAGCAGCCGCGCTGTTGGAACTTGGCCTTGGTCAGGTAGCTGCCCCGCGGCAGGTACGGGCCCATGACCTTGGCCTCGTCACCGGGGGTCTTGGTGTTCTGGACCGCCTGGTGGAAGCTCGGCGAGGGGAGCATGTTGCGCACCAGCAACAGGCCGTCGTCGAGGTGGCCGTCGCCGTCCCCGTTCTTGGGCCATGGCAGGTAGGCCACGCCGCACTTCGCCGTAGCGTTCTTGGGCCTGTCGGCTGACCTGCTCGTAACAATCGTGTAGTTGCCCTGGGCATCCACCGGGATCTGGCTGTCGTAGAGGCAGCCCGCCCCCTTGGTGGTGTAGAGCGACTCGTTCTGGCAGATCGACCAGTAGCGCATCTGGCCGCCGCCGGTCCTCTTCACCTTCGCGCCCGTCTGTGGCGTGGTCGGAAGCTTGCCCTTGAGCACCAGGACCGGGCCTGCGGCGAAGCCGCGGCTGACGAACGAGGCCACGTACTGGTTGTCGATGTTGCTGTACTGGCCGCCGGCGCGAAGTGGGTTGCCGGTGCAGTTGCCCTGATACCAGCACGAGATGACGAAGCCCGTGTTGTAGAAGGCGCGGAAGAGCGGCTTCGCTTCAGCCGGAAAGGTCGAGGCTGCACCGGCCGGCTCGCGCAGCGACTTGTAGAGGCTCTCCGGAAGCGTCGTCAGCGACAACTGGCCACCCTGAGCCTGCATCGCGGCACAAGCCGCCGCACCAGTCTGGATGCTGCCGTCGGCCAGGTGCAGCTCCACCTTGGGAAGACCCACGCCGCCGGTGAGCTCGGCGCGCTTGAACGAGTCGGGCTCGTACACGCGCAGCAGCAACAGCTGATCGGGCTGCCCTTCAACGCCGGCGTAGACGGTGTTGTCAGCGCGAGCCCCGGCGGGCAAGCCCGAGTTGACGACAGTGATCGTGTACGCCCGCTTCGTTGCGTCGCGCCGAGCACCCAGCCGATACGGGTTGACCGATCCCGCGTCAGGCTTCGTAGCGACGTCGTTCAACGCATCGATAGGGGCGTTGTTGGCCTTGTTGTAGCTGTTGATCGACTGGTAGCGCGCGTGAGCGAAAGCCCCCTTGAGCACGATCTTGGACCCCGCGGGCATCGTGACCTTCGCCGACCAGTAGACCGCGCCGGAGTCCGGGAACGCGTAGTTGTGCGCGGCATCGGTGTCGTAGGCCGACGCGATGCGGTTCGTCCAGAAGCAGTCGGCCTGCGGGATCGCGGCGGGCGCCGCTCCGGCGACAGCCGGGACGCACCCGAGGGTGACCAGCCCGACCAGCGCAGACACAAGACGGCGGGACCGTCGGTGATGGGACAAGGGATTTCCTTCCTTCGAGGGGCCCACCGCCGAAAGGCCGACAGGGGTGCTGGCAGCGAACATACGCCTCAGTAGGACAGAAAGCAAATATGTCTCTTACCGGACATCGCCGTGTATTGTCTTGGCGATGGCCCGCACCTCAGAGC
>JAOPZU010000234.1 GCA_025963955.1 Solirubrobacterales bacterium | reverse complement strand
GAGGTGACGGCCTGGCTGCCGGCGGTCGCGGTGAAGACGGGCAGCGCGCTCAGGGCGACGGCCGGCAGCGCCGCGTAGATGGCGAACACCGCGATGACGACGCGGTTGATCGCCGCCGGGATCGTCTACGTCTCGTCCTTGGCCTCCTCGGCCATGTTCGAGATCGTCTCGATGCCCGTGTAGGCGATCATCCCGACCGGGATCGCGAGGAAGAAGTCCTTCCACGAGGGCGTGACGCCGAGCTGCACGTTGTCCACGAGCGTGTGCGGACTGAGCACGAGGAAGAAGCCGACGATGACCAGCAGCAGCTGCGTCAGGAAGTCGGTGACGGCCAGGGCGATGTTGACGCCGGCCGACTCCTCGGCCCCGCGGACGTTGACGAACGAGAGCAGCGCCACCGCGGCGATGCCGACGAAGACGTCGGCCGGGCTGGAGCGCAGCGCCTCGATGCCGAGCACGCCGCCGAGGTAGTGCGGCACGAAGAACGCCGAGATGGCGATCGTGATCGTGTAGTTGAGCATCTGCGCCCAGGCGGCGAAGAAGCTCCAGAACTCGTTGAAGGCGTGCCGGGCGAAGGACGAGGAGCCGCCGGCCTCCGGGTACATCGCCGTGGCCTCGGCGTAGGTGGCGGCCGTCAGGTAGAAGATGAAGCCGGTGATGACGAAGACCACCGGCGTGAGGCCGAGCGCGAAGCTCGCGACCAGACCGAGCGCGTAGTAGATCGACGAGCCGACGTTGCCGTAGGCCGTGGAGAAGAGCGCGTTGACCCCCAGCACGCGCTGGAGGCCATGGAGACGGCGTTCGGCCATGGACGCTGCGTGAGTCTAGGGCGCGGACCGAGCCCGCGCGCGGCCCGGCGGGCGGCCGCTCCCCCGCTCGCGCCCGTCCGCGCCGGCCGGGAGCCCGGGCCACCAGGCGCCGCGGCCGCCGAGAGCGAGCAGCGCCGGCAGGAGGACCAGGCGGATCACCGTGGCGTCCAGCGCCACCGCGATCGCCAGACCGATGCCGAACTGCTGCAGGCTGGCGACGTCGGCGGTCGCGAAGGCCAGGAAGACCGCGACCATCGACAGCGCGGCGCCCGTGACCACGCGCGCGGTCCGGGAGATGCCGGCGGCGACCGCGGCGCGGGGGCTGAGGCCGGCGGCGAGCTCCTCCCGCACACGGGTGACCACGAACACCTGATAGTCGGTGGACAACGCGAACATGACCGCGAAGACCGCCGTCAGGGCCGTGGCGTCGAGCTGGCCGGGTCCGCCCAGCAGCGGGTGGGTGCCCGTGAACAGGTGATCGAGGATGCCGAGGGTCGCGCCGACCGCCAGCAGGTTGAGGGCCACGCCGGCGACCGCGATCGGGACCGAGCGCAGGACGAGCGCCAGCAGCAGCGCCGTCGCCAGCGCGAGCGCGAGCACGATCGTGAGCAGCCGGCCGGCCGTGGCCCGCTGGTAGTCGGCCAGCATGGCGGCCGGGCCGCCGACCGCGCTCTCGGTCCGCGTCCGCTGCGCGAAGGACCTGGTCGCGGCCGCGATGCGCAGGCCGAGAGCGCGGGTGGCCGGGTCGTTGGGTCCGGATCTCGGAATCACGATCATGCGCGCCGCCTGACCCCCGCCGTCGACGTTCAGGCCGGTCGTGGCGCCCTTGGCCCCCTCCGCGTCGAGCGCGGCGAGGACGAAGTAGCCGGAGCTGATGGCGCCGCGCGCCGAGCTGCCGGTGTCGCTCCGCGACCCCGCCCCCGTTTCGCCTCCGGTCGTGACGTCGGCGAGGGCGTTGCGCGCACCCGACAGGCCCTGAGCGAGACGGGCGGTCTGCGCCCGGCCGCTGCTCGCGCCGCTCTGCAGCTGAGCGATACCGGCGTCGAGCGTCGCCAGGCCGCCGGAGAGGGCGCTCGTGCCGCCGCCGAGCTTGTCCAGGGCGGCGCGGAGGGCGCTCACCGCGCCCGCGAGGCGCTTCACGCCGAGCACCAGCGTGCCCTGGTTGCGGTCGGCGGTCCCGAGGAGGCTCGCCAGCGTGCGCGCCTTCACGGCCAGGTCGTGGAAGGCGACGCCCGACAGCGCGGCGGCCAGGTGGCCTGCCGTCCGTGCGTCCGCGTCGAGGCCGTCGGCGAGGGCGGGCAGCGCGGCGACCGGGTCACCCTGGAGCGTGGCCTGCGCCTTGTTCAGGGCGGAGAGGGCGGCGAGCGTCCCGACGGACTGTCGGCTGCTCAGCAGCGCCCGGCGCGCCGTGGCGATCTGGCCCAGGGCGTCCGTCCGCTCCCGGCCGCTGGCCTCGACGGCACTGCGGATGCTCGCCGCGCCCGCGCCGGCACGGCTCTGGAACCCGCGGATCACGGGAGCGACCTGGGCCTCCCCCTCGCCGACGACCTTGAGCTGCTGCGCGAGCTGCTGTGCGGTGGTCCGCGCACCGCTGACCGCAGCGGCGATGGCGCCCGTGCCGGCCGTGGCGGCACCCACGGTTCGGTCGAGGTCCTTCGCGCCGCTGGCCGCGGCGGAGATGCCCGTGCTCAGTCGCCCGACGCCGGTCCTGAGCCTGCCGCCGCCCTGAGTGAGCCGCCCCGCGGAGCTCGCGGCGCTGTCGACCGCGCCCTGCAGGTCCTTGACGCCGCCGCTCGCCGAGCCGTCGGAGCTGTCCAGGCCCTGCAACTT
>JAOPZU010000213.1 GCA_025963955.1 Solirubrobacterales bacterium | reverse complement strand
GGCGCTCCACCAGCTGGTAGCGCACCCGCCCCGTGCGCAGGTCACGCCCGAGGACGAGCAGGCGGCCGTCGATGGCCGTAGACGGCACGACGATGGTCAGCCGGTCGCGCGAAGGCGGCCGGCCCGGCGGCACGAGCAGGTAGGCGACGTCGTCGTACGCGGGCCGCTGCGACACGGCGCGCAGGTCGGGGGCGAAGCGCAGTCGTAGGACGGCCTCCCCCGGCACGCGGCCGTCCGGGGTCGGCCCCCAGCCGCGCAGGTCGTCCCGGTGGGTGACGTAGTGGGTCAGGGCCGAGGTGACCACCGCCTCGGCGGCCGCGAGGGCCTGCCGGTTGCGCTCCGTCGTGCGCAGGCTCTGGCGGTACAGCCGCTCCTGCACGGCGGGCGTGAAACCCACGGCGACGTCCGCGACGCGGTAGCCGGCCGGCTCGCTCACGGTCGCCCGGCACCCGTCGACCCCGGCGGTGATGCGGGCGGCGAGCCCCGGCAGCGGGATGCGCGCGGTCGCCGTCCGCACGTCGGGGTCCACGATCGCCTCGTACTGCGCGCGGTCGCCGTCGAACGGCGCGGAGAGGTCGAGCCCCACGACGTCCGGACCGCACGCCGCGGTCACCCGGACGGGCGCGGGCGTGCGCAGCCGGTAGGACACCGGACCGGCGGCGGCGCGCGCGTCGAGCGTCAGCTCGTCCCCCTCCAGGACGATCGTGGCCTGGCTGCCGCGGTAGGTCCGGTCGACCGCCCGCGCCTCCCCGTGCGCCGACGGCGCGAGGGCCGCGAGCGTCACCGCGGCCAGCACCGTCAGCCCGCCGACCCGGCGGATGCCCTCCTGCCCCTGCATGCCCGCACCCTAGTGCCTCGCGGGTGGACCGGACCGGCGCGCGCCCGTCGCCGTCCGGAATCGATCATCTAGGTTGGGGGCGATGGTGCGCGAGCACAGCGAGTCGCCCCGCGCCGCGGGCCCGAACCGGACGGCGCTCGCGTCGATCGCGGCCGCCGTGGTCCTCGTGGCGCTGAAGCTGGGGACGGGCGTCGCCACGGGCAGCCTCAGCCTCGTCTCCGCGGGCATCGAGTCCAGCGGCGACGTGGTGGCGGCGCTGCTGACCTTCCTGGCCGTCCGTCTCGGGGGCCGGCCCGCGGACGACGACCACCCCTACGGCCATCGACGTGCGGAGAACCTGGCCGCGCTCGGCGAGGCGGCGATCCTCAGTGGCGGCGGCGTCTTCATCGTCGTCGAGGCGGTCTCCTCGCTGCTGGACGGGGGCCACCACGTCGCGGCGCGCTGGTACGTCTTCGTGGTGATCGCGCTGGCGATCGCGATCGACCTGAGCCGCATCGGCATCTCGCTGCGCACCGCCCGCCGCTACGACTCGGCCGCGCTGCGGTCCAACGCCTTCCACTTCGGCGCGGACCTCGCCGGCTCGCTCGCGGTCCTCGGGGGCCTCGGGCTCGTCGCCGCCGGGTTCGACGCGGGGGACGCGCTCGCCGCGCTCCTGGTGGCGCTGGTCATCTTCGCCGCGGCCGGGCGGCTCGTCTACGAGAACGCCCGCGTCCTCATGGACACCACGCCCGCGGAGGCGTACGCCCAGGCCATGACGGCGGCGGCGGCCGCGGCGCCCGGGGTCGAGGTCCAGCGCCTGCGCGTCCGCGAGTCCGGGGGGCGCTACTTCGCCGACGTCGTGGTCGGCGTCCCGCCGGCCCAGCCCGTCCTGGAGGGCCACCAGACCGCGGACGCCATCGAGCAGGCCGTGCACATCGCGCTGCCCAACAGCGACGTGGTGGTCCACATCGAGCCGGGCGGCCGGGACCTCTCGCTCCGCGAGCAGATCCTCGCCGTGGCACTGGGATCGCCCGACGTGCGCGAGGTCCACGACGTGAACGTCTACGAGCGCGACGGCGGGGCGATCGTCGCCCTGCACGTGAAGTTCGACCGCGACGTCCCGCTGGAGGTCGCGCACGCCGCGGCGGACCGCATCGAGGAGGAGCTCCGCGCGCTCGACGGGGTCAGTGACGCCCGCACCCACCTGGAGCCGATCGAGCCGGCGGCCCGCGCGGCGCAGGACGGCGGCTGGTCCGAAGGCCGCGAGCAGGAGATCCGGGATCTCGTCGAGCGCCTCACGGGCCGCCCGGCCCGGGACCTGCGGGCGCTCGAGACCCGCTCGGGCCTGGTCGTCCTGCTCACGGCCGCGGTCGACGCGGGCGCGACCCTGCGCCAGGCGCACACCCTCGCGGGCGCGGTGGAGCAGGCGATCCGCCGCGACCACGCGGACATCGCCGAGGTCGTGGTGCACACCGAACCGGGGGCGGCGACGGGCTCCTAGGCCGGCGCGGTGGGGTCCGGCGTCCGCACGTCCCGCGCGAGCTCGACCGCGTCGTGCGAGCAGTGCACGGTGACCTGATCGCCGTGGGCGGCGACGAGGTCGGCCAGGCGGCCCGCGTTCATGCGACGCAGTCCGGCGTCCTCGCAGTTGATCCGGTGATAGGCGCGCAGCCCGCGGCCCGCTCGCGCGGGCGTCTCGATCTCCCCGTGGTGCAGGTAGGCGTCGCCCGCGTGGAGGATCCAGCCGTCCGGTCCCTCGACCGCGTAGCCCGCGTGCCCCGCGGAGTGCCCGAACAGCGGGATCATCGCGATCTCCACGCCGACGTCCTCGAGCAGCCGGGCGCGCTCGAAGCCGAACCACGCCTCGCCGTCCGCCGCATGCTCGACCCAGCGCGGGCCGTGCGCCCAGTGCGCCGTGCGGTAGCGCAGGGCGTCCGACCGTCGCCCAGCGCGCATCGTGGCGAGCTCCGTCCCGTGCACGTGCACCTGCGCTCCGGGGAAGTCGCCGAGGCCGCCCGCGTGATCGAGGTCCAGGTGGGTCACGAGCACGTGCCGGACGTCCGCCGGGTCGTGCCCGAGCGCGCGCACCCGCGCAGCCGCCGTCTGCGCCGGGTCCAGCCGGGCCCCGAGCAGGTGCCGGGCCGGGCCGAGGCGTCGCGGGTCGGCGACGTCGCCCGTCCCGTAACCCGTGTCGATCAGGACCAGGCCGCCCGGCGCCTCGATCAGCGTGCAGCGGGCGACCAGATGCCGGGTGGACCGGTCGACGAGGCGGAGGGCGACCCCCGCGTGCGGGCACATCGTGCCGCAGTCGAGGTGGTGGATCATCGGGGCGCTCACGACCCGCATCCTACGGCCGCCGAACGGCGTTTTCAGGGACGGCCGCGGGACGTGGCAGGCCGTCGTCGCGGTTTCCGCGACGAGCGTCGGCAAGCTCAGTCCGCGAGCAGCTGCGCGCGCCGGATCTTGCCCGTGCTCGTCCGCGGGATCGCGCCCACGAAGCGCACCTCGCGCGGCACCTTGTAGCGCGCGAGGCTCGAGCGCACGTGGTCCTGCAGCTCCTGCTCGGTGACCTGCGCGCCGGGCCGGACGACGACGAACGCGACGAGCCGCTGGCCGAAACGCTCGTCCGGCACCCCGACCGCGGCCGCGTCGAGCAGCGCGGGATGGTCGGCCAGGTGCTCCTCGACCTCCTGGGGGAAGACGTTCTCCCCACCCGAGACGATCATGTCGTCGTCCCGGCCGTCGATGAACAGCCGGCCGGCGGCGTCCGCGTGGCCGACGTCGCCGATGCTCATGAGCCCGTCGACGGTCTCCTTCGTGCCGCCGCCGCTGTAGCCCTCGAAGAGCTGCGGACTGCCGACGAAGACGCGGCCCGTCGTGCCGACGGGGACCTCGCGGCCGTCCGCGTCGAGGATCCGGACGCGGACGCCGGGCGCCGCCCGGCCGATCGTGCCGGGGGCGGCGCGCAGGTCCGCGGGAGTGGCGAACGACACGGCGCCGACCTCGGTCGAGCCGTAGCCGTTGAAGAGCACGTCGCCGAACGCGTCCATGAACGCGTCCGCGAGCTGCGGGGACAGCGGCGCCGCCCCCGACGCGACGAACCGCAGAGAGCGCGTGTCGTACCGCTCGCGCACGGCGACCGGCAGGTCCATGATCCGCATGAGCATCGTCGGGATCGCGACGAGCAGTCCGGCGCGGTGGGCCTCCACGTCGGCCAGCGTCCGCTCCGCGTCGAAGCGCCGGCGCAGGACCAGGGGGGCGCCCGCCGCCAGCGCGGCAAACCCCGCTCCGAAGCCGAGCATGTGGTAGAGCGGCGGCGTCAGCACGAGCGGGTCCCCGGCGCGCGGGACCGGACGCAGACGGGCGAGGGTGCCCAGGGCCCCGGGGACCATCGCCAGCAGCTCGGACACGCCGTAGCCGCCGGAGAGCTCGCGGGGCGCGCCCTTCGGCGTGCCCGTCGTCCCGGAGGTCAGCAGCACGGTGCGCCCGGGCGCGGCCGGGTGCGGCGCCGGACCGAGTGAGCCGCCCTCCGCGACGAGCGACTCGAGGGTCAGCTCGCCCGTCGGGCCGTCGTGCCACGCCAGCACGCGCAGTCCCGGGAAGTCGAGCTCCCGCAGCAGCGGCGCGAACTCCTCGTCGTGCACCAGGACGTCCACCTGCTCGCGCGCGAGGACCGCCCCCAGCTGCGGGCCGGCGAAGTCCGTCCCGAGCGGGACGAGGTCCGCGCCCAGCCGCGCGCCCGCCAGTGCCGCCTGCAGAAAGCCGCGATGGTCGCGACACAGCACGCCGAGGCGGCGGCCGGGGCCGAGCCCGCCGCGGACGCGTAACGCGGCGGCCAACCGGGCGGCGGACGCGTCGAGCGCGTCGTAAGAGAGCGCCCCGCGCTCGTCCGTCAGCGCCGTCCGGGACCCCCACAGCGCCG
>JAOPZU010000202.1 GCA_025963955.1 Solirubrobacterales bacterium | reverse complement strand
CGATCGCCCGCTGCGCCCTGGCCCAGGGGCAGGACGAGCAGGCGCTCACGCACGCCGCGGCCGCCGCGCAGGGCCTGGCCGCGCACTGCAGCGGGGAGCTCGACCTCGTCGAGGAGGCGCTCGTCTTCCTGGAGGGACTGCACCGCGAGGGCGGGCGGACCGCGGAGGCGGACGCGGTCGCCGCCCAGCGTGCTCGGCGGGCGAGCGAGATCGCCGCGCACGCCGAGGCCACCCGCAACGACGACCTGGTCCGGGTGCTCATGGAGCTCGACGCGCTCGTCGGGCTCGACGACCTGAAGGCCGCGGTGCGCACCCTCGCCAACTTCCTGCGCGTGCAGGTGCTGCGCGAGCAGGGAGGGCGCCCGCGGGCGCAGCTCGTCCAGCACCTGGTCTTCTCGGGTCCACCCGGCACCGGCAAGACGACCGTCGCGCGCCTGATGGGCCGCATCTACCAGGCGGTCGGCCTGCTCGAGAAGGGCCACGTGGTCGAGGTCGGGCGCGGGGACCTCGTCGCCGGCTTCGCGGGACAGACGGCGATCAAGACGCAGCAGGTCATCGAGTCCGCGCTCGACGGGATCCTCTTCATCGACGAGGCGTACTCGCTGTTCGAGGGGCCGGCCGGGTCCTCCTACGGGCCGGAGGCGGTCGCCACGCTCATCCGCGCGATGGAGGACCAGCGCGACCGCCTCGTCGTCATCATCGCCGGCTACCCCGAGCCGCTGACGGGGCTGCTGCGCTCCAACCCCGGGCTGTCCTCGCGCTTCACGACGTCGATGACGTTCGCGCCGTACTCGGCGACCGAGCTGGCGGAGATCTTCTGCCGCCTCGCGGCCGCCGACCAGTACGACGTGGCGGACGACGCCCGCGAGCATCTCGTCGAGCTCTGCGAGGCGCTGCTGGCCACGGCCGACGAGCACTTCGGCAACGCCCGCGCGGTGCGCAACGTCTACAAGGACTCGCTCACCCAGCACGCCGATCGCATCATCGCCCAGGACCGCCTGCGCGAGCCCGCGCTCTCCACGCTCACGGTGGAGGACCTGCTGTGGGAGGACCGCCCGGAGGGCGTCCTGCCGGGCCGCTTCCTGCGGCGGCGCACGTTCCCGTCGGGCTGAGGCCACGGCCGCGGCGACGGTGGCGGCCGGGCGGCCGGATCGCGAGCTGGCGCGAGCGCACGCCACGCACGGTGGACCTGGCGGCGGAAGCCGCTACAACTGGTCGACCATGACCGCCTTCACCCGCTGGATCCTGGCTCACCGCCGGCTCGTCGCCTCGTTCTGGATCGTCCTGACCGTCGTCGGGATCGCGACCGCGGGGGCGGCGACCAAGGCGATGGACCAGAAGTTCTCGGTGCCCGGCAAGGAAGGCTGGGAGACGAACCTCGCCATCGCGAAGGCCTTCAAGGGGACGGGCGGCAACGCGGCGCCGCTCGTGCCCGTCGTCCAGCTGCCGGCGGGCCGGACGGTCTCCAGTCCCGGCGTGAAGGCGGACCTGCGGAAGCTCGAGGACACCCTCGCGAAGGCGCTGCCCGGCAGCCGCGTGGCGGGCTACGCCTCCACGGGCAGTCGCGCGTTCACCTCGCAGGACGGGCGCACGACCTTCGTGCTCGCCTACCCCACGCCCGACCCCGACCAGCCGTTCGGCGACAACCCGAAGGCGGAGAAGACCGCCCGCGCCGCCCTCGCCGGGGCTACGGTCGCGGGCACGCCCGTCCGCCTCTCGGGCTACGACGCGCTGAGCGCCCAGAGCAGCGACGGCAACGGGCCGGGCGTGCTGGTCGAGGCGATGGTGGGCGGGCTGGGCGCGCTGCTCGTGCTGGCGTTCGTCTTCGGCTCGTTCCTGGCGATCGTCCCGATCCTCATGGCGATCCCGGCGATCATGACCTCGTTCCTGACGGTCTACGCGCTCACGGCGGTCATCGAGGTCTCCCCCATCGTGCAGTTCCTCATCGCGCTGATCGGGCTCGGGGTGGCGATCGACTACTCGCTGCTGGTGGTCGTCCGCTGGCGGGAGGAGCAGGCGCACGGGACGACGGGCGACGAGGCGATCGTCAGGGCGATGGAGACCGCCGGCCGGGCCGTGGTCTTCTCGGGCACGACGGTCGCGGTAGGGCTGCTCGCGCTGATCGTGCTGCCGCTGCCGTTCCTGCGCAGCGTCGGGATCGGCGGCATGCTGATCCCGCTGCTCAGCGTCGCGGTGTCGCTGTCGCTGCTGCCGGTCGTGCTGCACGCGTGGGGCCCGAAGCTCGACTGGCCGCACCGCCGGACCGACGAGAAGGCCTCGGCCTGGTGGACGCGCTGGGCCGAGGGCGTCGTGAAGCGGCGCTGGGCCGCGGCCGCCCTGGCCGTCGTCCTCCTGGCGCTGCTCGTCGGCGCCGCGACGCAGCTGCAGCCGGGCGTCTCGGACCCGGACACGCTCGCGAAGACCGGCGCCGCCAAGGCCGGGCTGGCGCAGCTCAAGCAGTCCGGCATCGGGTCGGGCGCGCTGCTGCCGCACGAGGTGCTGGCCGCGCCGGCGAGCGCCGACGAGGTCGCCGGCGCGCTGGGGTCCGTCGACGGCGTCCACGGCGCGGTCGCCCCCGCCGCGTGGCGGACGGGCGCGGTCGCCGACGTCGTCGCCTTCCCGGTCCTCGACGGCTCCAACCAGGCCGCGCGGGACCTGGTCAAGCCGCTGCGCAAGGCGGCGCGCGCCGCCGACCCGGGCGCCCGCGTCGGCGGCGAGGTCGCGCAGAACGTCGACTTCATCCGGGCGGTCTACGGGTCCTTCCCGCTGATGATCGCCCTGATCGCGATCATCACCTTCGTCCTGCTCGCGCGGGCCTTCCGCTCGTTGCTGCTGCCGGCCAAGGCGGTGCTGCTGAACGTCATCAGCGTCGGCGCCGCGTGGGGCGTCCTGCAGCTCGTGTGGCAGTCGGGCCACGGGTCGGACGAGATCTTCGGGATCGCGGCGACGGGGTCGATCACCGCCTGGATCCCGCTGATGGTCTTCGCGTTCCTCTTCGGCCTGTCGATGGACTACGAGGTGTTCATCCTCGCCCGCATGCGCGAGGAGTACGACGCGACGGGCGACACCGACCTGGCCGTCGTCCGCGGCATCGGCCGCACGGGCCGTCTGGTCACGAGCGCGGCGATCATCCTGTTCCTCGCCTTCGTCTCGATGGCCTCCGGCCCGGAGACGGACATCAAGGTCCTCGCCACCGGCCTGGCGGCCGGCATCCTCCTGGACGCGACCGTCATCCGGGCGCTCCTGGTGCCCGCGGTGGTCTCGCTGTTCGGCGAGTGGAACTGGGTCCTGCCCACGCGCGCGGCGAAGCTGCTGCGGGTGGAGCCGTCGCTGCGGCCGGAGGCGGCCCCGGCCCCGGCGTGAACGGCCGCGCGC
>JAOPZU010000168.1 GCA_025963955.1 Solirubrobacterales bacterium | reverse complement strand
GGCGCTCGCGAGCTCCTAGCACGTGTGCGCGGCGTGCTCGGCCTCGCCGAGCTGCGCAACGAGTCCCGGGCCCGGATCGAAGCCGCGAACGAGCAACTCGAGATCGCGGCCCGCGCCAAGTCCGACTTCCTCGCCACGATGAGCCACGAGATCCGGACGCCGATGAACGGGATCATCGGCATGACGTCGCTTGTGCTGGCCACGGACCTCACGGACGAGCAGCGCGAGTTCGCCGAGATCATCCGGCGCAGCGCCGAGCATCTGCTGTCGGTCATCTCGGACGTGCTGTACTTCTCGAAGATTGAGGTCGACCGGACCCCGGTCGAGGAGTCGTCGTTCGACCAGCGCGCGTGCGTGGAGGGTGCTGTCGAGGTCGCCGCCGTCGCAGCGCTGGATTCAGAGGTCGAGGTCCTCTGCGACATCTCGTCGAGCGTCCCGAACCACGTGATCGGCGACGCCGGGAGACTGCGCCAGATCCTCATCAACCTCCTCGCAAACGGCGTGAAGTTCACCCAGGCCGGTCACGTCGGCGTCGTGGTCTCCCTGCCGCACGGCGCCGGTGGCGATGAACCTCAGGTTCGCTTCGCCGTGTACGACACCGGGGTCGGCATCAGCCGAGAGGACCGCGCCCGGTTGTTCGACCCCTTCGTACAGGTCCAGCGGAGCCCGGCCGGCGAGCAGGAGGGCTCCGGCCTGGGTCTGGCCATCAGCCGGCACCTTGCCGCGTTGCTCGGCGGGACGCTCGAGGTCGACAGCGAGGTCGGCCACGGCTCGACCTTCGTGCTGACCGTACCGCTGCGGATCGACCACGACGCACCCGCTGAGTCACTGGCGGTGTCGGGCACGAAGGGCCTACGCGCGCTCATCGTCGACGACAACGCCGCCAACCGCAGCATTCTGGAGAAGCTCGCAGGAAGCTGGGGGATGATCGCCGTGGCCGCCTCGAGCGCGGACGAGGCGCTTGCTCTCGTCGACCGCGGCGGTAGGTACGACCTCGGCATCATCGACTCGGCGATGCCCGCAACCGACGGCATCGAGCTAGCTCGTCGTCTGCGCGCCCGCCCGGCGACGCGGGAGGTCCCGCTCATCATGCTCCGTCCCCTCGGTGGCGCGCCGAGCGCCGTCCGGCAGGGCGAGGAGCTGTTCATCGAGGTCCTGAGCAAGCCCATCCGCGCCGGGGTGCTGCGCGACGTCGTGGCGCGGACCGTGGTGACTGGTCGGCGCGGCCCAGCGGCAGAGATGCCGCAGCTGTCGACCGCCTCGCCCGTGCGCGTGCTGGTGGCCGAGGACAACCGCATCAACCAGCGGGTTGCGGTGCTGATGCTCGAGAAGCTCGGTCAGCGCCCGGACGTGGCCAGCAACGGCCGCGAGGCGGTCGAGGCCGCGACGCGCCAGCCGTACGACCTGATCCTGATGGACGTGCAGATGCCGGAGCTCGACGGCCTTGAGGCAACCGCGCGGATCCGGGAGCTGCCAGGCAGCAACGCGCCGCGCATTGTCGGGTTGACCGCCCAGGCTTCGGTGTCCGCCGAGGCCGAGTGCATCGCCGCCGGCATGGACGGGTACCTCCCCAAGCCGGTCTCGACGGCGGATCTGGCTGCGCTCCTTGCGGACGTGGCCGACGGCGTCCCGGCCACAACACACGCCCGGGAGGCCTGAGATGGAGCGGGTCGGCACGGCGGCGAGCACGGAGATCCTCACGCTGCGGTACGGCAACGTCGCCATGGGTCCGGAGTTCGTCCGCGGCCGGCCGGGGGAGGTCATCCACTCGTGTTTGGCTATCTCTTCGGTGCGGAAGGCGCTTGGCGTCGAGCCACAGGCAGCGCTGCATAAGGGCGTCGTCCGCACCTTCGCCGCCCCCCGTGACGCAGCTAGAGCGGCCGCGTGATGGACGTTGCGAGCGACCCGATCTCGGTTCTCCTTGCCGACGATCACCCCTTGGTTCTGTCCGCGCTCGGCGGGGCCCTGACCCGGGACGGCCGCTTCTCGGTCGTGGCGCAGGCCGGCGACGGCGAAGCGGCGCTCGACGCGATCCGGGCACACCGTCCCGCCGTAGCAGTGCTCGATCAGAGCATGCCGGGCATGACCGGCACGCAGATTCTCGCGGCGGCGGCGGGGGAGGGTCTGGCCACAAAAGTTGTGATCCTGTCCGCGGGCGCCGACAGCCAGTTGGTGTATTCAGCCATCGCCGCCGGTGCGCGCGGCTTCCTCACCAAGGACGGGCAGCCGCGCGAGCTCTGCGAGGCCATCGCGCAGATCGACGGCGGCGACGTCGTGTTATCCAGCTCGGCGCAGCTCGCACTAGCCGACGGCGTGCGCCGCCGGGAACAAACTGGGCACACCGTTCTCACGCCACGGGAGCTCGAGGTGCTCCATCAGATTGCCGCAGGACGTTCGGCTCCGGACATAGCAGCGGGACTGGGACTTAGCACGGCGACGATCAAGAGCCATCTCGGGACGCTCTACGAGAAGCTCGAGGTCTCTGATCGAGCGGCCGCCGTGGCTGCGGCCATGCGCAACGGGCTGCTCCGTTGAAGGACAGAAGCCCCCAACCGGCGAGTCCTACCGGGCCCTCGCCCTACCGCCGCGGGGCCGACCGGCCGGCGCTCGGGCTCAGGGGCATGTCGGTTCCCGTCCGGCGTGCGATCGCTGGGATGCCGGTGGCGGTCGCTGCCCTCGCGGCCGGGGTCCTCGCCTCTCCGGGCCCGGCGACCACCACGGCGCTGACCACGCTCGCCTACGGCTACGCGGCGCTTGCGGCCACACGGCTCGCGCGCTGGCGCTGGCTGCTGAAGGTCGCCGGCGCGCTGTCGTATCTGGTGCTGCCCGTGCTCGGATCCGCAGGCACCGTCGCGCTGCTTGTGCTCTTTGGTCAGGACGTCGACGTGCGCCGCCTGCTGAGCGCCGCAGGCGTCAGCTTCCTCGTCGCGACTGTCGGGTGGCGACTCGTGCTATCGCGCGTGCGCGTCCACCTAGGGGTTATCGGCTCTCCTGAGGAGGCCCGCCGCCTGCAGGACGAGCTGTCGGGGTCGGGTAACCGCGAGTACGAGGTCGCAGCCGTAGTCACCCCCGATGACTGGGTCCTCGACCCGATGGCGCTCGAGGGGCCGTACGTGTGCGCCCTCAGCGGCCTCGGTGCCGCGATCGACCGGCGTCGATTGGAGGTCCTCGTCGTCACCCAGCAGTTCCCGGCCGACGAGGTTCACGCGCAGCTCGCACGGGAGGTCATCACCCGCCCGGTCCGGGTGATGGGGCTGACCGAGTTCCACGAGCATCGCTTCGGCGCCGTTCCGCTCGCCGAAATCGACTATTCCTGGTTCTCGAGCCTTGCCGGGGTCCATTACCGGCCTGTGCGCGCGCTCGTCAAGCGGATGATGGACGTCCTGATCGTCCTGCCCGTCTTTGTCGCTCTCGGACCGCTGATGCTCCTCCTCGCGTGGCAAGTGCGGCGCTTTGACGGCGGCCCGGCGATCTACGCGCAGGACCGCGTGGGCTACGGGGGCCGGCCGTTCCGCATCTACAAGTTGCGGACGATGCGGATCGCGCCGCCCGATGTGAGCCAGTGGACGACGAGCGATGACGACCGCATCACGCCGATCGGGCAGTTTCTGCGCCGCTCACACCTTGACGAGTACCCGCAGTTATGGAACATCCTGCGAGGAGACATGAGCCTCGTCGGCCCGCGGCCCGAGCAGGTCACCTACGTGGAGCAGTTGGCCGAGCAGATCCCCTTCTACGGCCAACGGCACCTGGCCAAGCCTGGGCTGACGGGCTGGGCGCAGGTGCGGATCGGCTACGCAGGCAGCCTGCGCGGCACCGTCTTCAAGCTGTGCAACGACCTCTGGTACATCAAGCACCACAGCCTGTCCCTCGACATCGTCATCCTTGCTGAGACGCTGCGGACGCTTGTCGCGGACAAGCAGTTCGTGGAGGATCCCGTTACAGGCCGAACGCTCGCAGGCGAGCGGCATCGCGCGGTCCTTGATGAGCTGGCGTAGCCCGCACCCGCAGCACACCGAGCCGGCCGATCGCGCCACGGCCGCCCAGTAGGCTCCACGCGGTGCCCGATCTCGCCCGCCTGCGCGCCGAAGCGTCCATTGTGGTTGTCGACGACGATCCAGTCAGCCTGCGAGTGCTCCGCCGCTCCCTGCAGCGTGCCGGTTTCGTGCAGGTTGTGACGTGCCAGGAGCCGGCGGCGGTCGCTGACGCGCTGGACGAGAATGACGCCGACGTGCTGGTTCTCGACCTGGCGATGCCCGGGATGGACGGGTTCAGCCTGCTGGAGGAACTACGGCCGCGCGTGGCCGCCGACCCACCGCTGCGGGTGGTGATGGTTTCCGGCCATGACCATCCGTCCATCGTGGCGCGGGCACGTGAGCTTGGTGTGCGGCAGTTCCTCACAAAGACGGCTTCACACGCGGAGTTTGTGGCCGCGATCGACGCGGCGTCAGCCGGCTGACCCCGCATCGCGAGCGGCCAGCGCGGCGAGCATCGAACGGTGAACGGTGGCGACCTCGACTGCCATGGCCTGGAGCTCGTCGGGGTCGATCGGCCCGCCCGCCTTGCCTGCCGCCTCGAGGGACTCGGCCTGGGCGGACAGCCGCGAGGCCCCGAGAGTCATGCTCGCGCCCGCCAGCCGGTGTGCGGCCGCGCTGGCGGCCGCGTGATTGTTTGTCTCGTAGGCACGGTGGAGAGCCGCGATGTCCTGGAGCGCAAGGTTCCGGAACTCGTCGATGGCGTCCGGCATCTCCTCGCCGAGCAGCTCAAGCGCCTCGGCAAAGCGGCCTGCGTTGAGGGTCGGGGCGCTCATGCCGTCTCGTACAGGTCGAGCAGCAGCCGCGCCTGCGCGGCCCAGGTGTAGCGCCGGGCGACGAGCGACTGCGCCGCGTCGGCACGGGTTTGCGCGGCGCCCTGATCC
>JAOPZU010000144.1 GCA_025963955.1 Solirubrobacterales bacterium | reverse complement strand
GCTCTTCCGATCTGCCGCCGAACGGGTTCAGCTGGTCGGCGGAGATGCCGAGCTCCTGCATGCACGGCACGATCTGGGCCGCGAACGCCTCGTTGATCTCGACGATGTCGATGTCCTCGATCGTCTTGCCCGTCGCGGCGAGGAGCTTCTGGATCGCGGGGATCGGGCCGACGCCCATGAGCTCCGGCCGGACGCCGGCGACCGACGTCGCGAGAATCCGGGCGCGCGGGGCCAGGCCGAGGCGCTCGGCCTTCTCGCCGCTCATGATCAGCGTCGCGGCGCCGCCGTCGTTCAGCGGGCAGGCATTGCCGGCGGTGACCGTGCCGTTCTCGGGGTCGAAGACCGGCTTCAGGCCGGCCAGCTTCCCCATGGTCGTGCCGGGGCGGGGTCCGTCGTCCTTGGACACGACCGTGCCGTCGGCCAGCGTGATCGGGACGATCTCCTTGTCGAAATGCCCGGACTCCTGCGCGGCGACGGCGCGCTCCTGGCTGGTCACGGCCCACGCGTCCTGCTCCTCGCGGGTGACCTTCCACTGCTTGGCGACGTTCTCGGCCGTCAGGCCCATCGGGATGTAGACGTCGCAGAGTGCGCCCGCCGAGCCGTCGAGCTGCGGGTGGAACTCCCACTGGGCGCCCTGTCCGTAGCGGGAGACGGCCTCGACGCCGGCGGCGACGTACTGGTCGCCCTCGCCCGCCGAGATCGCGTGGAACGCGGTGCGGATCGTGTGCAGCGACGACGCGCAGAACCGGTTGGTCGTGACGCCCGGGACCTCGAACGGCAGGCCCGCCAGGAGCGCGGCGTTGCGGCCGATGTTGGCGCTCTGCTCGCCGTCGCCGTTGGCCGCACCCATCAGGACGTCGACGGTCTGCGACCAGTCCACGCCGGGATTGCGCTCGATCAGCGCGCGGATCGGAGCAGCGGCGAGGTCGTCGGCGCGGACGTCCTTCAGCGACCCCTTCACGGCACGGCCGATGGGCGTGCGGATGGCATCGACGATCACGACTTCGGGCACGGCGGGCTCCCTCTCGGTCAACAACGGACTGCGAGCGCGATTCTCGCACCCGCCCGCGTGCCCGTGCCGCTGTCCCTACCGAGGGTCGGAAATCCGTCCAGGGCCGCCGCGGGCCTGCCGCGTCAGCGCCTCCGGAGACGCCGTACGACCGGTGCGCCCGGTTCCGCCGGGCCGACCTCGTCCGCGCGCCACACCGTGGCGGCCTCACGCAGGAACGTCCGTGCAGGGGGCCGGCCGGGATCGGCGATCCAGGCCTCTCCGCCGGGGGCGACGACGCGATCGAGCAGCGCCAGGACGGCGGGGACGTGGCGGGACTCGTAGAGGACGTCCGCGGCGATCACGAGCGGCCACGGCTCGGGGAGGCCCTCGGGCCACGCGTCGCCGGGAGCGAACCAGTCCAGCCGCCGCAGCTCGAGCTCGACGCCGTTGACCTCGGCGTTGCGCGCCAGGAGCGCCAAGGCGTCCGGCGCCCAGTCGGTCGCCGTCACCCGCGCGCCGCGCCGGGCGGCCACGAGGCCCGAGACGCCGAGCCCGCAGCCGAGCTCGAGCACCCGCACGCCGTCCAGCTCGCGATCCAGGAGCCGCTCGGCCAGCGTGCTCGCGCTCGGCCAGAGCTCGGCCCAGTAGGGCAGGAACTCCTCGTGCTCGAACGCCTCCTCGTCGAGCAGGGCATCGACGTCGAGGGGCCGGAGGACGTCCAGCGCGACGGGCCCGATCTCGATCCGCCCGGCGACGAGCCCGGGGTCCCTGATCGCGGCGTCGGGCCGGCGCGCGGTGGGATCGCGCGGCGTCCCGTGGGCAGGGTCGTCCGCCTCCGCGTCGGGGTCCCGACTCACGCGGGGGAGGCGCCCGCCACGTCGTCGAGCACCGCCGAGGCGACGCCGGTCGCCCACGGCGCGGCACCGCGGACGAGCCAGGCCACCCGGGCCTGCCGCTCGACGATCCGGGCGGCGAGGAGCGCCTCGGCCGGGGTCGTGCCGACGGTCAGGACGCCGTGGCGCCCGAGCAGGACGGCGGCGGCGCCGGCGAGGGTCTCGGCGGCGATCCGGGCCAGCTCGTCGCTGCCCGCCGCGGCGGGCTCGGCCGTCCGGATGCTCCCGATCCCGTGGTAGGCGAGATCCTCGAGCTCGGGGCGCAGCGGCTCGTCGAGGAAGCTCCACGCGGTCGCGGCGACGCTGTGGGTGTGCAGGACGGCGCCGACGTCGGGCCGGGCGCGCAGGACGGCGAGGTGCAGCGGCAGCTCGCGCGACGGCGTACCGCGTCCGGCGGTCGCGCCGGACGCGAGGTCGACCTCGACGAGGTCCCGCGACCTCATGTCGGCGTAGGCGGTGCGGCTCGGCGTGATCCGCAGGGCCGCGCCGGTGCGCACGCTGACGTTGCCGACGGTCCCCACGACGAGGCCCTCGGCCTCGAGGCCGCGCGCGACGCGCACGGCGTCGCGCACGAGGGCGCGGTGGCGGCGGCGGTCGGACACGATCAGGTGGCGGTGGTGACTGCGACCCGCCGGTCGGAGACGTACAGCGGGAGGGCCCCGCCGACGTGCTCGTGGTCGCCGCCGGGCTCGACCGGGAGCTCGCAGCCGATCGGGTAGTGCTCGACGAACTCCCCGTAGGTGGTGAGACGCTCGGCGGCCGGACGACCG
>JAOPZU010000141.1 GCA_025963955.1 Solirubrobacterales bacterium | reverse complement strand
GGCCCCGTCGGGCGGGGCGGCCGGGCCGGCGTCGAGCGCGGGGCGGGTGGGGCGGTCGTCGGGCACGCGGCGGGCGCAGCTCGCGCGGTTCAGGCGACCTGCAGGACGAGCTTGCCGGTGTTCTGCCCGGTGAAGAGCCCGTTGAGCGCGTCCGGGAAGTGCTCCAGGCCGGTGACGACGTCGGTTTGGGCGCGGAGCTTCCCTTCGGCCATCCAGCCGGCCATCTCGCGCGCGGCCTCGGCGAAGCGCGGGGCGTAGTCGAAGACGACCATCCCCGTCATCGTCGCGCGCTGGACGAGCAGCGAGAGGTAGTTCGAGGGGCCGGTGACGCGGTCGGTCGCGTTGTACTGGGAGATCGCGCCGCAGATGATGACTCGCGCGTGCAGCGCGAGCCGGGCGAGCGCAGCGTCGAGGATGTCCCCGCCGACGTTGTCGAAGTAGACGTGGATCCGGTCTGGGCATTCACGCTTGAGCCCCGCGCCGACGTCCTCGTTCTTGTAGTCGATGCAGGCGTCGAACCCGAGCTCCTCCACGACGTGCGCGCACTTCTCCGGCCCGCCGGCGAGGCCGACCACGCGGCATCCTTTGAGCTTCGCGAGCTGGCCGACGACCCCGCCGACCGCCCCGGCCGCGCCGGAGACGACGACGGTCTGCCCGGCCTCCGGCCTGCCGATGTCCAGCAGGCCGAAGTAGGCGGTCATGCCGGTCATGCCGAGGACGCTGAGGTGGACCGGGAGCGGCGCGACGTCGGGATCGACCTTGACCAGGCCCCGGCCGTCCGAGATCGCGTGGGACTGCACGCCGAGCGCGCCCGAGACGTGGTCGCCCACGCGGAAGTCCGGGTGACGGGACTCGAGGACGGTCCCGATCGTGCCGGCGCGCATGACTTCGCCGAGGCCCACGGGCGGGATGTAGGACGGCACGTCGTTCATCCAGCCGCGCATCGCCGGGTCGAGCGAGATGTGCGTGATCTGGACGAGCAGCTCACCGTCCCCCGGGTCCGGCAGCTCGTCCTCGCCGAAGTCCCAGTCGGACGGCTTGGGCAGACCGACCGGACGGGCGGCGAGACGGAACCGGCGGCTCGTGGTGCTCATGCCCGCAACCTACCGGCGCCGCCGCCGCTCAGCGGACGATCACGGCCGTGCCCTGGCTCGCGAAGGCGTAGACGCCGGGGGCCTCGGGCGCCGGCACGCGCACGCAGCCGTGGGAAGCGGGGACCGGCGGCACGTCCGGGTACTCGTGGAAGGCGATGCCGCCGGTGAAGTAGGACGCGTACGGCAGCCAGGTCGAGAACGGCACCGACCACGAACGCAGCTCCTTGCGGAAGACGGAGTAGCTGCCGGCCGGGGTCTCGGTGCCCGGGCCGCCGGCGGAGACGTGGACCGCACGGACGACCCGGCCCTTGTCCACGAGCAGCGCGACGCCCTTGGCCCGGTACACCTCGATGCGGTGGGCGGGGCCCTTGCTGTCGGGTGTCGGGCGCTCGGCGCCGGCCAGCTTCTGCTGCGTCAGCGGGCCGGCGACGCCGTCGCGCCCGAGGCCGTTCCAGGCCTGGAAGGCCATCACGGCCTGCTGCGTGCGGTAGCCGGCCAGGCCGTCGACCGCGTCCGCCGGCAGGTAGCCGAGGTCGGCCAGCCGCTGCTGGACGTCCCGGATCCCGGCCGTGGCCTGTCCCGGGGGGCGCGCGTCCGGCTTCGGTGCGGTCTTCGGTTTGGCGAAGTCCTGCCGCGTGACGGTGGACGGCGTGCTCGTCCCGAGCGTCTTGGTCTGTTGGGTGGGGGTCACGTCGAGCAGCTGTCCGGCGGCGAGGACCTTCACCGTCCTGATGGGCGGGAACTGCGTCAGCGTGTAGGTGATCTGGCCCAGGCGGGCGTTGAGGTCGAGGACCTGCGCATCGGTCCGCGTCCGGGGATCGGCCGGGATGCCCTTCAGGAACTCCGGGGAGAGCTCGAGGACCGCGGCGGATCCGTCGATCGTGAGCTTCCGGATGCTCACGCCGGCCGGGATCTGGGTCGCGACGTGGTCGGCGCGCTCGGCGGGGGTCGGGCCGCGCAGGAGGGCGCCGATCGTCGGCAGCTGCTTCGTCCGCAGGATCTTGATCGTGCGCTCGACGGGGCTGAACTGCTCCCCGGCGGTGAAGTAGAGCTTGACTGCGGTGGGCGTCGAAGTGGGCGCGGCGGCCGGGGCGGCGGCGGGGAGCGCCAGGAGGAGGGCCGTGAGGCCGCCCGTCAGCGCGGGGAGGAGGGGACGGGTCATGAGTGGTGCACGCTAGTGATCGATGAGAAAACGTGAGGAACGTGCGTACGCGAGGACCCGGGCGGGCACGATGGAGCCATGGTCCGCAAACTGACTCTCCTCGCCGGGACGCTCGCTGTCACGGCCGCCGCGCCCGCCGCCGCCTCCGCCGCCGCGCCCTCCGTCTCCACCGGGGGCGCCTCAAAGGTCACCACGACGACCGCCCACCTCGCCGCGAAGGTCAACCCGCGCGGGCAGAGCACGACCTACAGCTTCCAGTACGGCACCGGGACGACGTACGGCGCCACGACGGCCGTCGCCTCGGCCGGCTCCGGCACGCAGGCGATCACCGTCGGCGTCGATCTCGCCGGGCTGCAGGGGGCGACGACCTACCACTTCCGCGTCGTCGCCAGCAGCCCCGGCGGCGTCGTGTCCGGGGCCGACCGCACGTTCAGGACCTCCAACGTGCCGCTGTCGCTGACCCTCGGCGCCACGCCGAACCCCGTCCGCTACGGCGGGTCGGCGACGCTCAACGGCGTGCTCGCCGGCACCGGTGGCGGCGGCCGCACGATCCAGATCCAGCAGAACGCGTTCCCGTACACCGGGGGCTTCGTCAACGCCCCGATCAGCCCCGTCGTCACGAACAAGGACGGTGCCTTCTCGACCGTCCTGCCGTCGCTGCTGGTCAACACGCAGGTCCGCGCCGTCACCACGACCGGCACGAAGCTCGCCTCCGAGCCGATCATCGTCGGCGTCACGCCGACCGTCCGCACCGCGGTCAGCACGCGTCACCCGCGCCGGAACACGTACGTCCGCTTCGCCGGCACCGTCACCCCGGTCTTCGTCCCGGCGCAGGTCGCCATCCAGCGCAAGAGCGCGAACGGCGCCTGGATCACGGTCGCCGGCGTCGTCACCCGGGCCGACACCTCCACGCGGTCGAGGTACGCGAAGAGCGCGAAGATCCGCTCCGCCGGCACCTACCGCGTGTTCGTCGGCCTGGTGAACTCGCAGTTCGCGGGCGCCACGGGCCCCGAGATCCGTATCACGCCGCGCTCCACCAAGTAGGAGGCGGTCGAGGTTCGAGGTTCGAGGTTCGAGGTCGAGGTGGGTCAGACGCATAAGTCGTTTCGGCCAGGCGTAGAGGGCCTCCTGAGATATCGCGTCGGCTGCGTCCCTACGCCTGAGGTCTGCTTTCCCTAAGGATGTGCCCGCAGGCGCTGGCAGAGCCCATATTTGCTGGCGAAGCTGGGACACATCGGTCATGCGCCGCTGAGGCCGCTCAGCGGCCGTCGATGCCTCGCGGACAGAGCTGTGGCTTCTGCGAAAGCCTCGGATCCAGGGTTACCGTTGGCCGCCATGAGCACCGACGTGACGGGCATAAGGGAGACGGTCCGACGGGAGCCGCATCCTGACGCGGCTCGCATCTTCGACCTGTTGTGGCGCTTGCCAGAGGGGGACGCGTGGGAGTGCTGGCGCGAGGTGCTTCGGCTGCGTTCGGTTCTCGCCGAACGGCCTGTCACCCGGCTTGCACGCCGTCGTCAGGCTGCTCTCGCCGCGGTCATCGAGTGCGCGAGGTCCCTCGGTCAGGTGCCATCTCAGCATGACTACACCAAGTGGCGCGCGCAGCAGGAAGGCTCGTATCCGTCCGGGTCTGCGGTCGGCGCGGCGTTCGGGGGCTGGGCGGGGGTTCGGTCGGCGCTAGGGGAGAGCCCGGAGTTCTCGTCTCTCGGTCTCACTTACCGCGCAAGAGGCAGCCGCTATTCCACCACCGAGCTTGCCGAGATCGTTCATTGTCTGGCTCAAGCCTGCGGACGCCCGGTCTTGTCCTATGACTTGGACTACTTGCCTTTTGCACGGGCGCAAATGACACTGCCCGCTTGCGACCGTGTCCTGCCGCGGTTCCCGCGGTCACGTGATCCTTTCTCGTCCGACGGGCGGGGCGGCTGGGCAACGTTCTTAGCGTCGGTTGGGCTGGAGGCGACGTCTGCCGTCAGCGTGGCCGGCCTGCTCCCGAGGCGAGCATGGAACGATCACCGGCTAGTCACCCAGAGCGAGCTCCACGAGGTGGTTCGTCTGTGCTGGGATCAACTACAGGATGAGCGCGGGGCTCCGCAGCCGCCGGCTTGGCTTGGTTTGTCTGACTTCATGTCCCGCTGGAACGCTCTCGCCGAGCAGGACCCGCAGCCGGTGCTCAGCATGAGTCGAGTGCTTCAGCTCTCACGCGACCATTGGGCCAACGCGCTGAACGCCGCTGGATGCATCGACGAGAGGACGCGGCGGCAAATGATCCGGGCTCGCTCGCGGAGTGACTTCTCAGTCGCGGCTTGCGTCCGGGCCGTGCTTGTTGCAACGCAAGCGATGGAAGGAACGCTGACGCGTCCTCGATACTCAGCCTGGCGGGATGAGCAGCATGCGCTTGCCGAGGACGACAGCTGGATCTTGCCCTCGGCGTCCACCATCGCGAAGGTCCTCGGTGGTGGCGGATTTGTGCGGGGAGTACGAGAAGCTGTGTCCCGCGCGCAATCGTTCGAGATCGCAGATGCGATGCGTTCCGCTTCGCCGCTTGATCTCAGCGAGGCAGCTTGATGCCGCGAACGCCGCTTGCAGCGCACGTCGCGATAGATGAGCTGATCTGCGAGCTCGGACCGTCGCGCGGCAGTGCGCTCGCGCTGGATTTGCTGGTGGCTCTTCGGCCAACTGGATCTCCGGTTGAGCAGTCTTCTGGTCCTGTTGTCGTTGCCGCGCACTCGGGTGAGGTGTCGCCGTTCGGCCGCGGCGTGGTGGGCGTTCTACGGCACCTTCCGCCGGCGGCGCTGGAAGACCTGGACGAGATGCTGCGCTCAAGGCTTGGTCACGTGCCGCCAGCGACCCGTCGCCAGCGGCAACTCGGGCTCCTGGCTGAACTCATCGCGACGGAAGCTACCGCTGAAATACCTAAGACCGCCGCTTACGAGAATCTGCGCGGGCGGCGGGCCGACGATGGCGAGTCCTGGCCGAGCGCGTCGGAGCTGATTCGTGATCTTGGAGGACAGCGACGTTCGATCCCAGGGCAGGGGTGGACTCGAGTGTGCCTTTACGCGATGCACATGGCCTTCGGTAAACAGCCCCTGCGGTTCCCGTCCGACACTCGGCATCAGGAGGGTCAGATGAAGCCGTACGCGATGCCCGAACTGGTGTCCGCTGCATGGCAGATGAAGCGTCGAGTGGGCTTCTCCCCAACGCTGTGGGAATACGGCATGTGGTCAGCAGCAAGGCGGCAGGTAACGCGCCGCGCCGGCGAGCAAGAGCGCCTGCCCTCAATCCCGGTCGTCTACCGCCTCTGCCGCAAGCACAACGCGGACTGGCCGCAGGTGAGCGAGGCAGCCAGCGCGTGGGGCCTGCGCGGTGAGATGCGCTGGGTCTAGGCGACGGAGCCTGCTTCCTCCCGCACGCGCCGGGCTGGCGCTGTCGTATGGCCTAGCGCAGACTGCTGCTCGTCCCTTCCGCTGCGTCTGGCGTGGGTCCGGGCGGCAGGCGACGTGCCGCGGACCCGCGACCGGCCGACGGCCCTGAGCCCCGCTAGGGCTTGCGGCCGTGGCGCTCGCTGGGTGCAGATGTCGCGCGACCAACAGTCCAGGTCGACGGGCGCAGAACGCGGTAGGTTGAGTTTTTGTCTAATGCGAGGCCCGCGATGCGGCAACACGTACGGCTGTCTCTAGTTCTGGCTGCCACCGCATCGCTCATGACTGGGTGCGGATCGTCTAATTCGAAGTCGTCTTCGACCGTCGGGCCACCTAGGATCACGGTCGTTCAGGAACCTCGAGTCACAGCGGCCGAAGCTGCCCAGGCGAGGGTCATAACAGCGGTCCTGGCTGTCTCCGCGCCCGTAAGCGAGGCAAGTGACGGTTTCATACCTGCCTTCAAACGCTGCGACGCAAAGTCGATTCCGCAGCTGGAAAAGGAAGACTGCGTCATCGCATACATGGACAGGTCAGGACGTGCGATCACCGCCGCCACCGACGCGAGCCCAGCGAAAGACGTGTATGGGCTGGCAAGTAGCGCCTGTGGCATTCCGTATTCGGACGAGTTTCTGCCAGCCGTCGATAAAGCGCTGCTGGCAATCGGAGGACACAGCATGGGCGAGTTCCAGGACTTGCTGCAGCACGTCATGACCGTCGGAACAGCGACGATCAAGGCTTGCGGGCCAGCGTGAAGTCAAGGCGCACGAGGCTGAGTAGTCCGCGGCGGGCTCGGCTGCTCCGCTGGTGAGACGAAGGTTGGTCGCTCCTGCTGAGTCCGGAGCTCTATTTTCAGAGCGGTGCCGGCGCGGAGGGCGTAGGCAGCCCGAGGTTTGCCAGGCGAGCATGGGAGGGAAGCTCGGCCGCGAGCGTCAGCTCACGTTGAAGCATCTCGTCAACGTTTCGGAACAGCCACTGCGCGCCCTCCCAGGCGGGCTCCGACGCGACTGCCTCCAGGCGTGCGAGCGTCTGGTCGCCGCCGATGCGACAACTCACGGTCAGCAGCACGCTCGTGACGTCGAACGGCGTGCTGCCCCGGTTCGTCTGGCCACCCGCGATGAACGCGTCCAGCACGTCGTCGGCTAGCTGCGGGTCGCTCACCGCATCGAGCCACGGAGCCTCGTGCCGGTCTACGACCTGACCAGCGGCGAGGCGTTCACGGAGCCGGTGCAGCTGGGCGCGCTGGCTTGGGACGTCCCCGGCCGCAGCTAGCAGAGGCTCCGTGTAGTTGGCTAACGCCTCACTTCGCTTCGCGGCCGCACGCAGCGCGCCCTCCGCCCCCGAAGCGGCGAGAGCGTGTAGAAGCTCGTGGCCTTCGGCGGTGTCGAGTTGCGCGTCGTCGAGTTCGTGGACGCGTACCTCGATGTCGGGTACCCGTGCGGGCGTAGCGATGCGCGCGACGTCGCGGAACGTCCAGGCTGCGACGGGTGCATCGCGGGCGGCGTTGCTGAGGCGGTCCGGGGTGGCGGTACTGGCAAGCCAAACGCGTAGCGGCTCGGTGCTCCAACCGCATACAGCGACGCTGATCCATCGCTCGTCGGTGAGCGCGAAGTCAGCTGCGTGACCGAACGCGAGTACGGCGAGAGCCCAGCGGGCGATGGTGACCTCTCTTCCGTCACCAACGGCTGTGACCGCTGAGGTCAGATCCTTCCCGGCCCAAAGATCGGCGAGGAGGAGACGCATCCGTTGCTTGGTTACCGGGTCAGACTCGCGGAGGGCCTGCACGAGCGGTCGCTCGCGACGCAAGAGCAGCTCTAGCGCGTCGTCGGTGGGCATGCCAAGGAGCTGGTTGAGCGTGTCTGATGCCGATGCCGGGGGCACGAACGCGGTAACCGCTTCGGCGTCACCTTCCAAGTCGGTCGGAACCGCGGCCTCGAAAGCGGCTCTGGCCTGCTCCTGGATCTTGATCATCTCCACGATGTTGTTTGGCGCGCCCGCGGAAGCAAGCGCGCCAGCGCCGATAGCGACGGCCAGGTTGATGATGTCGTGAATGTGAACGTCGTCGCTCTCGAGTGCGCGGACCAGCCCGGCGGCGCACGCGAGTGGGCGCTCGGAGACCCAGCTGATGATTGCCCGGGCGGTCGGGGCACCGCTGTACGCGGCGAGCTCGGCAACGGCCGCGGCGTCCTCGTCAGTGATGGTTGTACTTTGCGGCAGCTCGACGAGCAGCTCGGCGAGCTTGCGGTCCCCGCGGTAGATGGTGTCCTCGGGTGACATGCGAGCCTCACCGAGTCGCCAGTGGATCTGTTCAAGGACCTGGTTGTCATCGAACAGATAGAAGTCGTGGACGTTCTGGTTGCCGGCAGCTCGTAGCTCGTGGCCGACGCGGAGCTTGTCGGCGCGCGGGCTGAGCTCGAGCGCGATGGCGGCCATGTCTGAGGCCTCGGCGTCGTCGGCTGGTTGCAGCGCCCGAGCTAGGACGTCGTCCCGGAGGTTCGTCAGGTTCAATCGTGTGGCCCAGCTGGCAGCGCTTCGCCTTAGCGTCGAATCGGCTTCGGTCGCGAGCGCATGTCTCAGCAGCGTCTCGGGGTCTTTGTCGATGCGCACGAGGAGGCTCAGCGCGTTGCTCCGGTCGTACCGAGTCCCGGTGGTGAGGGCGCCGACGACAATGGAGTGCAGCGGCTGCGGAAAGGGGTCGGGAGCGAGACGGATGATGTGGTCGCCGTCGTTAGGTCCGCGGGCGTCCCCTTCAAGCCAAACCTGACGCCGGGCGCTGTGCTCCCAAAGCGTGGTCATCGCGGTGATCCGCTCGTCGATGCCTGCGGTTGCTGGTGTGATCCGGGCACCTACGACGAGGTCGCGTGCGCTGATTTCGGCGCGCCACTGTCTGCTGCGCGCGCCCACGAGGCCGGTTACCTCGCGCCAGTCTTCGCGCACTGCGCTGCGGCCGCGGACGGTGGGCGCGATCAGGTCGATCCACGCGCTCGGAGAATTCTCCAGCACCCGGTCAGCAATAAGCGCGTCGGAGAACAGTCGATGCTCGAACGACCAGGTGTCCGCGGGATCCTGGAGGAGCGAGCGTGCCGCCAGCCGCTGAGCGACGAGCTCGACGTCGCCCAGGCCGAGGCCAGCGGCGAGTGGGGTCAGCGTGTTGAACAGAAGCTCCCGCTGACCGCTGAGCTGCATCACGAGCGCGACCTTGGTCAGCCAGCTGCGAACACCGGAGGAGACCGCTTGCAGCGCTGCGTCTCCGTTGACCTGTTCATCGAGCACCGCGAGCAGGATGCCGAGGACGTCGCCTGCAGACAGCGCCTGATCCAGGGCGGCGCTTGTGCTGGTGGCTAGCCGGCGGAGGTAGAAGGGGATGGTGAGCAACGAGCTTAAGCGGTCGGCACTCGGGCCAAGACGCGCTGCGAGGGCCTCCTCGGTGACGTCAGCCTTTGCGAGGAACTCCTGCCGCCAAGCGCTGTCGCAAAGCAGCTCGAAGGACTGCCATTCGATGTCGAATTTGGCGAGGGCTGCAGCGGGACGGCTAGTGACGGTGAGCCGGATGTGCGGCATCTCGCGTCCGATTCGGGTGAGCGCATCGACTACCGCGCCGCGAGCGGACGGAACGAGCTCGTCGAGGCCATCGATGAGCAGGTGGATCGGCAGCGTTCCGTCTATGACTGCGTCCAGCGTGAATTCCTCGTACACGCGGCCCGCCGAGAGCCACTGTCCGATCAGGGCGCGGACGGAACCGACCGGCTCGGGCAGCGCCCTGGCCGGAACCAAAACAAACTGCGTCGAACCGTGACCGCCGCGGCTGAGACGGTCAAGGAGGTAGGACTTGCCCGACCCCGCCGGTCCGACGACAACAGCGCGAGGCCGGGTGATGAGATCGTCTTCACCGATGATGTCCGCGCGGCCGAGAAGGGCGGCGATATGAGGATCGTCGACGTTGTCGACGCGCACCAGCGAGCGGGCGACGAACAGCGAGTCGATGGGTGCCGCAAGAGCGGTCGCGGTCGGAGGTGTCGAAGAGACAAGCTGCTCAAGGAAGAGATCAAGAACGTCGAACTGCGTGTCTGGAAAGTGGCACACATGCAGGTTGTGGGATGGGGTGAGCGTGCCTCGCGCTTCGGCGATGTTG
>JAOPZU010000134.1 GCA_025963955.1 Solirubrobacterales bacterium | reverse complement strand
CGCCCGCGCGTGGCGCTCGCACTGCTGGGGGCGGGCGACGTGGCGGTCACCCTGCACGGCGCCGCGAGCGTCCTCGCCGACGGGCCCGACGGCGCTGACGGCATCGCGGTCGTCGAGGTCCGGGTGGACCGCGTGCAGGACCACAACACGCCGCGCTTCGTCATCGTCGACGGGGTCTCCTGGCAGTGGACGGACGACGAGGCGCGCGCACGCGACGCGGCGACACGCGCGGTTCTCGCCGGCTTCGTCTGAGGTCCCGCGGTCCTTTAGCCTGCGGGCGATGAAGCTCGCGACCTTCCTGCCGCCCGGATCGACGACCGCGACCGCCGGGGAGGTGCTCGGGGATCGCGTCGTGGCCTTCGCCGACGGCAGCCGCGTGATCGACCGCCTGGCCACGGGCGACCGGACGCCGGCCATCGGTACGTCCTACGCGCTCGAGGAGGTCACGCTGCTGGCGCCCGTCCCGGCACCGCGGTGCATCTTCGGCATCGGCCTGAACTACGCCGAGCACGCGGCCGAGACCGGCGGCGAGGTCCCCGAGGCGCCCATCGTCTTCATGAAGCTGCCCTCGAGCGTCGCGCCCCCCGGCGGCCCCATCGTCTGCCCGCCCGTCGTGCGCCGCCTCGACTACGAGGGTGAGCTCGTGATCGTCATCGGGAAGGACGGCGAGATCGCCGGCTACACCGTCGGCAACGACGTGTCCGCTCGCGACCTGCAGCGCCGCGAGAAGCAGTGGACCCGCGCGAAGGGCTTCGACACGAGCTGCCCTTACGGTCCGTGGATCACGACCGCCGACGAGGTCCCGGACCCCGAGAACCTGCGCCTGCGCACCTGGGTCAACGGCGAGCTACGGCAGGACGCCTCCACGAGCGACCTGATCTTCGGGCCGCAGACGCTCGTCGACTTCCTGCGCGAGACGTGCACGCTCGCCCCCGGGGACCTGATCATGACCGGGACGCCCGAGGGCGTCGGGGCGGCGATGGACCCGCGGCGGTTCCTGCAGTCGGGCGACGTGATCCGCATCGAGATCGAGACCCTGGGGGTGATCGAGCATGCCGTCGCCTAAGAGCACCGTGGCCTTCGCGGAGCTGCGCGAGCGCCTCGGGGAGCTCGATGACCTGACGCAAGCCGCGTCGCTGGCCGGCTGGGACGAGCAGACGATGATGCCGGCCGGCGGCGCCGCCGCCCGGGGCGAGGTCCTGGCCACGCTCGGCCGCCTGGCCCACGCGCGCCTGACCGATCCGGCGCTCGGCGCGCTGCTCGAGCAGCTGGGTGCGGTGGGCGACCTGGACGAGACGGACAGCCGCCTGGTCGCCGCCGTCGCCCGGGACGCCGATCGCGCCCGGCGCGTCCCGGACCGGCTGGTCGCGGACATCGCGCGGCACACGGCCGCCGCGCAGGTCGCGTGGCACGCGGCGCGCGCGGCGGACGACTTCGCGCCCTTCCGCCCGGCGCTCGAGCGTCACCTGGAGCTGCGCCACGAGCTCGCGGCCTGCTTCCCGGAGGCGTCGCACCCCTACGACGCGCTGCTGCACGCCTTCGAACCGGACCTCACGACGGCGCACGTACGGACCGTGTTCGCGCAGCTGCGCGACGGCCTGGTCCCGCTGATCCGCGAGATCGCCGCGGCGGACGCGGCCGCGCCGGTGCCCGAGCTGCCCGGGCCGTTCCCGCTCGACGCGCAGCGCGTCCTGGCGCGCGAGGTCGCGCTGGCGCAGGGCTTCGACGACGAGCACTGGCGTCTGGACGTCGCGGTGCACCCGTTCGCGCAATCGCTCGGGAGCACCGACGTCCGGGTCACGAGCCGCTACGACGAAGGCTCGCTCACGTCGCTGTTCGGCGTCATGCACGAGGTCGGGCACGGGCTCTACGAGCGGCAGGCGGACCCGGCCCTGGCGCGCACGACCGTCGGCACCGGCGTCTCCCTCGGCATCCACGAGTCGCAGTCCCGCCTGTGGGAGAACCTCGTCGGGCGCTCGGAGCCCTTCTGGGCGCACTGGCACCCGCGGGCGCTGGAGCTGTTCGGCGAGGACGCCCTGGGCGGGCGCGACCTGGCGGCCTTCCTGCGCGCGGTGAACGTCGTGCGGCCGTCGCTCGTGCGCGTGGAGGCGGACGAGGCGACGTACTCGCTGCACGTCATCCTCCGCTTCGAGCTGGAGGTCGCGCTGATGGAGGGGACGCTCGCGGTCGCCGACCTGCCCGCCGCGTGGGACGCGAAGACGAAGGAGCTGCTCGGGCTCGACGTTCCCTCGCCCTCGCTCGGCGTCCTGCAGGACATCCACTGGGCCTACGGGGAGCTCGGCTACTTCCCCACCTACGCGATCGGCAACATCGTCGCGGCGCAGCTGTGGCAGGTCATCCGGCGGGACCTGCCGGACCTCAACGCGGACCTCGCCCGGGGCGACACCGCCGCGCTGCGCGAGTGGCTGCGGGAGCACGTCCACCGTCACGGGCGCCTCTACACGCCGGCGGAGCTGCTGCAGCGCATCACGGGCGGGCCGCTGGACGCGCAGCCGTTCCTGGATCAGCTGCGCGCCAAGTACTCGGCACTGTACGGGCTGCGGTAGGCGTCCGCGCGCCTCGGGCTAGTGGGTCGAGAGGACCCGGTCGATCAGGCCGTACTCCTTCGCCTGCTCGGAGGAGAAGAAGCGGTCGCGCTCCATGTCCTTATGGACCTCCTCCTGCGGCTTGCCGCAGTGCTTGGCGTAGATCTCGTCGATGCGCTCGCGGGTCTTGAGGATCTCGCGGGCGTGGATCTCGATGTCCGTCGCCTGGCCCTCGAAGCCGGGGGAGGAGGGCTGGTGGATGAGGATGCGCGAGTTCGGCAGCGCCATGCGCTTGCCGGGGGCACCGCCGGCCAGCAGCAGCGAGCCCATCGACATCGCGATCCCGCAGCAGATCGTCGACACGTCCGGCTTGATGAACTGCATCGTGTCGTACACGGCCAGGCCGGCGTAGATCGAGCCGCCGGGCGAGTTGATGTAGATCGAGATGTCCTTGTCCGGGTCCGCCGACTCCAGGTGCAGCAGCTGGGCGACCACGAGGTTCGCCAGCGTGTCGTCCACGGCGGAGCCGAGGAAGATGATGCGGTTGTTCAGCAGGCGCGAGAAGAGGTCGTACTCGCGATCGCCGCGCGCGGTGCGCTCGACGACGGTGGGAACCAGGGGCATGCCGCCAGCCTAGCCGTTCACCGCCTGCATCCCCGCCGCGTCGTAGCGGTCGCCGGCGATGGGCGGCAGGGCGTCCGCGATCTGCGCGCGGTCGTCCGCGCTGAGCGCGACCTCGACGGCGGCGACGTTCTCGTCCACCCGCTCCGGGCGTGTGGTGCCCGGGATCGGGACGACGTCCTCGCCCTGCGAGAGCACCCACGCCAGCGCGAGCTGGGAGGTGGTGCAGCCCTTGTCCTTGGCGAGCTGCTCGAGCACGTCGACGACGGCGAGGTTCTTCGCGAAGTTCGCCCCCGCGAAGCGCGGCGACACACGGCGGTAGTCGTCCGGCGCGAGGTCGTCGACGGACTTGATCGCCCCGGACAGGAAGCCGCGCCCGAGGGGTGAGTAAGGGACCAGGCCGATGCCCAGCTCGCGGATCGTCGGCAGGATCTCCTCCTCGAGCTCGCGGCTCCACAGCGAGTACTCCGTCTGCAGCGCGGTGATCGGGTGGGTGGCGTGCGCGCGGCGGATCGTCTCCGGAGCGGCCTCCGACAGGCCGAGGAAGCGGACCTTGCCCGCGGACACGAGCTCGCCCATCGCGCCGACGGTCTCCTCGATCGGCACCTTCGGGTCCACCCGGTGCTGGTAGTAGAGGTCGATGTGGTCCAGCCCGAGCCGGCGCAGCGACGCCTCGGCGGCGGAGCGGACGTACTCCGGCGAGCCGTCGACGCCGCGGACGGTCGGGTCGTTCGCGTCGCGGACGATCGCGAACTTCGTCGCGACGATGACCGCGTCGCGGCGGTCGGCGATGGCGCGGCCCACGAGGTCCTCGTTCTTGCCGATGCCGTACATGTCGGCCGTGTCCAGCAGGCTCACGCCGACGTCGATCGCGCGGTGGATCGTCCTCACCGACCGCTCGTCGTCGCGGCCGGCGTAGAAGTCGGACATGCCCATGCAGCCGAGGCCCACGGCGCCGACGGTCAGGGCCGCCTCGCCGGTGCCGAGGGTGCGGGTGGGGAGTGAGGTGCTCATGGACCCCACCATAGGACCCGCTTGGTTAAGGCCGGATCTCCCGCCAGGTGTTCTGGATGACGCCGGCCGAGCCGTAGCTGCGGACCGCGCGGAACGCGCCGAGCGACAGCTCGACGTTGAGCTTGGAGGAGCCGACGACCGTGGTGGCGTTCCCGTCCACCAGGACGCCGCCGATGACGCTGGTGTTGCCCTGGAGCTGCATGACGGCCCCGGTCGAGTTCGCCGTGTTCGCGTGGTAGAGGACGCCGTTGTAGGTCGTGGTGCCGCCCAGGTACAGCGTTCCGGACGCCATCAGGACCATGCCCGGGTCGGCGGCGCTGTTGTACGTGCTGTTGCCGGTGTAGCTGCAGTTCCCCGCCTCGATGTAGACCACGTGCCCCGTAAGCGTCGACGGGCAGCCGGTGTAGTACGTGCCGTCCGCGATGGCCGTCGCCTTCAGGCGGGCGCGCGCCTCCGGGGTCATCGCCGGCCCGCCGGCGTAGCCCGTCGTGACGACGTTCGGGCTCAGCTGCTGGCCGAGGAAGCTCAGCAGCGCCGCGACCGTGCCCCCGATGGGTCCGAGACCCACCTGATGCCCTAGGCACGGCGTCGCCTCCAGCAGCGCCGGCACGCAGCGCACGACCGCCGTCGCCGAGCCGCCCCCGGCGCTGCCGTCGATGAGGATCTTGTTCCCCATGTTGGAGATGTCCAGGCGGCCCGTGAGGAGCGCGCTGTGCGGGATGTCCTCCTCCTCCTGCTCGGCCCGCACCAGCGCGACGACGGTCCGGCTCTTGCCCTGGGCGGTCGCCGTGGAGCGCACCCACAGCTGGCCGTCGTTGTTGGCGTCGTAGGCCGGCTGCGCGGTGACCAGCGCATCGGAGTAGAAGTTCGCCGTCGCGCTCGAGCCGTTGTCCCGGACGATGGTCTGCCAGCTCGCGCCGGTCGTGTCGGCGGTCGGGATGAGCTGCGTGATCTGCGCGGTGCTCGGGCAGCGGCTCAGGAGCACCCCGGCACTGCAGGTCGGGTACGGCGTCAGGGCCGCCCCGGCCCCCGGCCAGTCCCGCGCGAGGCTGAAGATCTGTGCGTTGAGCCCGGCCTCGGCGAGGTTGAACGCGGTCTCGCGCACCCGCTGCTTACGCGACTCGCCGGTCTGCACGTCGACGGTGCTCATGAGCGCCATCGCCAGCATCAGCATCAGGCTGAGCAGCACGACGCTCGTGAGCAGGACGTAGCCCTCCTCGCCGGAGGCACCGGCACGTCGGCGGCCGGGCAGACGGCGGGACGGCATCATCCGACCACCGTCTGCGTCGGCGCGGTGGCCGTAAGACCGGCCGGGTCCAGCACGCGCACGCTCAGCGCATGGCTCGTGCCGTGTGTGACGACGTAGGTGCTCGTCACGCCGGTGTCGATCATGGTCGCGCCGTCGTACCACTCGTAGGTGAGCGGCTGGCCCTCGGGGTCCATCGACGCGCTCGCGTTCAGGACGATCCCCTGCGCGGTGGGCACGGCGGTGAAGCTCGCGGTCGGGCGGCGGTTCTGGTTACGCAGGAAGACGCCGGTGTCGACGCGCACGGCGGCGGGCGGGCGTAGCGGGTCCTCGTCCATGGTCAGGTCCACGTGGACCGCCGCGATGTCCGTGAGCGTCACGGCGTCGAAGGTGAACAGCGGGACCGCCGGCACGAGCACCCGGTTGGCGATGCCGCCGATCAGGACGTTCGTGCTCTGCCAGCCGGCGCCCGGGCAGGGGACGGCGGCGGGCGTCGCCGGGACCGCCGCGGTCGTCCAGGTCTGCTGCTGGGCGTAGAGGGTCCCGGCCGCGTCCAGGCACCAGCGCTCGCGCCGGACGTTCGTCGTGTTCGCGCCGTTGTTCGGGCCGTTCGGATCGACGTCCTGGAAGATCAGGTCGTACGGGCCGGCGCGGTCGATCGCCTGCGGCTGGTCCGGTGTCGGGCTCGCCAGGTTGCGCAGGGCGACGGCGAGCTGGTCGGAGATCTGGCGCGCCGCCTGCTGGTTGGCGTTGCGGGCGGTGAGCTCGGTGCTCGACGCCTCGGCGCCGCCGAAGGTGTTCAAGACCCCTACGAGGACCACGAGCGAGCTGACGACCGCGCAGAGCAGGCCCGGCAGCGTGACGTCGCCGCGATCGTCGTGCGGGCGGGCCGGGCGGATGCGGGGGCCCCGCGGCCAGCGCCTCATCGCGTCACCGGCCCGAGGATCGAGGACTCGGCGAGGTGCGTGTCCACGGCGACCACCG
>JAOPZU010000129.1 GCA_025963955.1 Solirubrobacterales bacterium | reverse complement strand
ACCGGCCGGACCCCGCGACGGCGCCGCGTTCGCCGCCGCCGTCCCGAGCGCCAGCCGGCTGTCCCCGCGCCCCGCGACCCAGCCGGCACAGAGCAGCGCGAGCACCGCGTTGCCGGGGACGAACCACGTCCAGTCCACGGCGGAGTGCACGCCGAAGACCACGACGACGCTCGTCAGGGTGAGCAACCCGACGCGCTCGGGGTCGAACGGGCCCGTCCGCCAGCGCGTGCGGGTCAGCCCCGTGGTCTTCGCCGCCGCCAGGACCCAGGCGAGGAACAGCAGCAGCGTGGAAACCAGGCCGAGCAGCCCGAGGTCCGCGATCGTCTGGAACAGGTAGCCGTGAGCGTGGCGGACCTCGTAGCCGTCCTTGCGGAAGCGCCCCCGCGCCGTCGCGAAGCCGCCGGCGCCCGCGCCGTAGAGCGGGCGCGAGCGGTAGATCTTCAGCGACTGGTCGTAGTAGGTGGCGCGCACCGAGCCGACGGCGGTCAGGCGGCCCGGGTCGTTCGCGGGGGTGGACGCGTTCGGGTCGGTGAGCTGCGTCCAGCTGTGGGAGATCGAGCCGCCGAGGCCGCGGTCGGACGCGGCGAGCTTCGCCGCGAACGCGACGGGCACGAGCGCGAGCACGACGAGGACCGCGGTTGCCACGCGGCGGCGCAGGAGCGCGGAGGGGGCCTGGCGCGAGCGCGCGAAGCCGAGGCCGAGCCCGACCGCGGTCAGCACGAGCAGCATCCCGAGGACGAACAGGCCGAGCTCGTGTCCGCCCGTCGTGCGCAGGTCGAGCGGGACGCGGTCGTTGCTGAGGGCGTCCTGGCGGAAGGCCCAGGCGCCGACGACGCCGGCGCCGACGACGGCCGGGGCCAGGACCGCGACGCCGCGAAGGCGCAGGGGCACGAAGGCGAACCAGAAGGCCGCCCCGGCGGCCGCCGCCAGGATCGAGCCGCGCGAATAAGCGAGCAGGACGACGACGAGCAGCAGCCCGAGCGCGGGCGTGGCCAGCGCGCTGAGGGCCGCGTGGCCGCCGCGCCGGGCCCCGAGCCACAGGCAGCCGGGGAGGCCGAGGGCCGCCATCAGCCCGACCGCGTTCCAGTAGCCGAAGGGCTCGCGCAGGCGGGCGTACGTCTCGTCGGCGGCCAGTGACGCGGGGAAGACCTTCGTCGCCAGCGCGTAGGCCGAGACCACGAGGGTGGCCAGCAGCACGGCGCCCAGCAGGCTCGCCCAGCGGTTCGGGGCCAGCCGCACGAGCGCGATCCCGGCGCCGAAGGTCGCCAGGTAGGCGAGCGTGCGGGCGCTCTCGAGCCACGCGTCGGCGGGCTGCACCGCCCAGCCGATGGAGGCGATGGTGACCCCCGCGAGCAGCGCGAACAGCGCGAGCGACAGCCCACCGTGCAGGCGGCGCACGCCACCGGCCAGCAGCGCCGCGGCGCCGAGCAGGCCGCCCAGCAGCTGCAGCCCCATCTCCACCCGCGTCGACGGCCCGAGGCTGAGCCCGCCGCCGCCCCCGAAGGCGACCGCGCAGAGCAGGACGCTGAGCGCGAGCGTCAGCAGGGCATCCGGCGACGGCTGCCGTAGGGCCACGGGCACGGCGCCCGGGCGCGGGCGGACGCTACGCGGAGCGCTGAAGGCGGGTGAGGACAAGGGCCTTGACGGGGGAGGCGGCCGCGGCCAGCGCACCGACGCCGAGCAGCAGCAGGACGAGGACCAGCGGCGTGGGCAGGGAGTTCAGCGAACCGAGGTCGCCGTGACCGAGCGAGTCCGGGCGCAGCTGCTGCCCGGCGATCTGCACGGCCGTGGGCGTGCCCTTGACGAGCTTGTCGACCGAGGCGCGCTGCTCGGGGGTGGCGCTCGCGATGGCGTTGTCGTAGGCGTTCAGGCCGTTGCCCGCGGCGGTGCCACCGGCCGCGCCCGCGTCACCGCCCGTTCCGCCCGGAGTGCCGCCGCCCCCAGCCGTCCCGGGAACGCCGCCGGAGGAGGAGGAAGAGGAGGAGCCGCCGCTCAGCCCGAGCTGCCCGCGACGGATGATGTCCCGGCAGTCCGTGTACTCGTCCACGTCGGTCGGGATGTGCTTCAGCGCGTCCGCGTAGTCCCCGGGGGAGTACTTGCGGTCGAGCTTGCCGTCCGTCGCGCAGTCGCTGACGACCGCGCCGCCGCTCGCGAGGGCGGCGGCCGGGCTGAGCAGGCTCAGCGCGAGGACGGCGGCGATGATGGTGCGTCGCATGAGGTTCATGCTGACACTCCTTCCGGGGAGAGCTCGGTGAGGACGCCGGCGAAGGCGTCCGCCCAGGCGGTGTGGGTGTAAGGCGCCACGTCGCGCGCGGCCTGCGCGCCGAGGGTCCGCCGCAGCGACGGGTCCCCGTGGAGGCGCAGCAGGGCGTCCCGCAGCGCGTCGACGTCACCGGCCGGGACGACGAGCCCGTTGCGCTCGTGCCGGACGAGCCCGCCCGCGGCGGCGCCGACGGCGTCGGTGGCGATGATGGGCAGGCGCTGGTTCATGGCTTCGTTGGCGATCAGCCCCCATGGCTCGCGGAACGTGCGTGTGGGGACGGACGGTATGACCAAGACGCTCGAATGGTGCAGGAAGTTGCGCAGGGCCGGGGGATCCTGGTGGCCCACGGCGTGCACCGCGCCGCCGGCCGCCCCGGGCAGTACGTCCGGGGCGACGCCGGCGAGGACGAGCGCGGCGGGTGCGGTTTCGAGCCTGGAGGCACGCCAGGCCGCGAGCAGCTCCCGCATCCCCTTTTCCCTGGCCTCGCGGCCCGCGAACATGACGACGAATTCGGGTGCGGCCGCTGACAGCAGCGGCGGCGCGCCCGGCTCGTCCGGGTCCGCGGCCCAGAAAGCGTTGTCGACGGCCTGCGGGGCCACCGTGACGCGGCGCGCACCCTGGGCGCGGGCGAACGCGGAGACGTGCTCGCCGTAGGTCACCACGTGCGCCGCGTGGCGGTAGATCCAGCCCATCAGCGGCCGGGCGGCGAGGTGCGCCGGACTGCTCAGGTGCGCCCACAGCGCGGTCCACAGCACGAACGGGACACCGGCCCGCCGCGCGCCGAGCACGGCCGCCGGAAGCGCGGTCCGGCCCGCGGTCCCGCAGACCACCGCCCGGTAGCGGCCGGATCCGGCCAGGCCGAGGATCTCGTTCTGCGCGAGGTGGCGGTGCGGGACGCCCGGATCGGCGACCGCCTGCGTCGCGTGGTGCGAGCGGCCGCCGAACAGCGCCAGCTCGAGCGGCACCCGGTCGTGGAGCAGGCGGAACGCCCCCTCGCGGTCCGGCGGGACGAGGTTCGTCACGAAGAGGACGGGGCGGGGGTCGATCACCGCGCGCCGTGCCGCCGGATCGCGTCCCGGTAGGCCGTCAGCGTCTGCGCGCCGCAGCGCTCCCAGGTGAAGTGGGCGGCGACGGTCTCGCGGGCGCGGACCCCACGCTGGGCCAGCTCGCGCGGATCCGCGAGCTCGAGCGCGATCGCCTCCGCGAGGGCCTCCACGTCCCCGGGCGGAACGAGGACGATGCCGTCGCCGGCCGCGGCGATCTCCTGCGGCCCGGGCTCGCCGAGGCAGCCGACGACCGGGACGCCCGCGGCCATCGCCTCCACGTACGCGACCCCGAAGGCCTCGTCGACCGAGGGCATGACGAACAGGTGCGCGGCGCGGGCGCGGGCCACGGCCTCCGGATGCGCCAGCTGCCCCGTCAGCTCGACGCGGTCGGCCAGTCCCAGCTCGGCCGCAAGCGCCTGGAGGCCCGCCCGCTCGGGCCCGTCCCCGACGATGACGTAGCGCAGGCGCGGCATGCGCGTGCGCAGCACCCACATCGCGCGCAGGACGTCCTGGTGGCGCTTGCGGGCGACCAGGTGCGCGACGGTCACGAGCGTCGGGTCGCCGGGGCGCGAGGTCAGTGCGGCCGGCATGTCCGTCCCCAGCCGGACCACACGCGCCTCGCGGGCGTCCAGGCGCCGGGCGTCCCGCGCCATGCCTGCCGAGTTGGCCAGGACGAGGTCGGCGTGCGCGAACGTCGCCCGCACGGCCGCCGCGCCCGCCGTCGAGCGCGGTGCGGTGTGGAAGACGTCGCCGCCATGGACGGAGACCACGAGCGGGACGTCGAGCCCGGCGCGGCGCACCGCCTCGCCGGCGGGCACCGCGTTGTGGGCGTGGACGAGGTCGAAGGCGAAGCCGTCCTTGCGCAGGCGCTTCAGGGCGGCCGCCAGCGGCCGGGCGGCGAAGCGTCCCCAGGACCCGTAGGACTGCGGGCGCGGCGGCGAGAGGAAGCGCACGTAGGTGATCGGGATGCCGTCGAACTCCGCGCGGCGCGGCTGGGCGAGCATCTGCCGCAGCTCGCGGACGCGCTGTCCGCGCGGCGTGGACAGCGGCGGGATCGGGCGGTAGAGGACCAGCACGCGGACCTCCGCGCCGGCCTGGAGCGCGGCGACCGCCTGCCGGTGGGCCCAGATGCCGAGGACCGGGTCGTCCTCGCGCGGGTAGAACTCCGCGACGATCGCGACCTTCAGCGGCGGGCCCTTGGCGGCCGGCGTCGCCGGAGCGCCGCGGCGGGTCACGGGCGTCACAGGGCCCGCACCTCGTCGCGCGTCACGTAGGGCCGGCCGGCGAGGAAGGCGCGCGCCTCGGCCAGCGCCTGCTCGCGGGAGTAGCCGGCGCCGGCCGGAGCGACGGTGTGGCCGATCGGCACCGCGTCCACGACGCCGAGCGCCCAGCCGTGCTCGCGGGCGAGCGCGGCCCAGTGCGCGTCCAGGCCCCAGCCCATCCGCAGCTGCGCGGGGAACGGCAGCAGCGCCGCGAACGTGTCGCGGTGGAAGAGGGTGACAGGCCCGATCTCGACGAAGGTCGTGCGGCGGGTGCCGGCACCGTCGCGCCGCGTCACGGGCCACGCCGCGTGGGAGTGCAGGCGGTGGGCGGGCTGGGCGAGCTTCAGCTCGTGGCGGGTCGCCTGGTCGAGCAGGACGTCGAGGAACGCGGGCGGCAGCCGCACGTCGTCGTCGAGGATCAGCAGCCAGTCGAAACCGTCGAGGTCCTGGGGGGCGAGCTGCTCGTTCAGGTTCTCGAACTTGCCCGCGCCCGGGCGCCCGGGCCCGGCCGCGATCGTGAGCTCAGCGCTCTCGCTGCGCCGCAGCTCCTCCAGGGCCTGCGGCATCAGGCTGCCGGGGCGCTCCACGCCAAGGACGAGGACGCGCGGCGGCCGGGACGCGGAGGCGTGCGCGGTGGTGACGGCGTCCCGCCGGGCCCGGGTGCGGGCGGGCCGCGTCCACAGGTCCGCCAGCCCGTCGCGCACCTGTCGCCCGCGGCCGCGGAGCCCGCCCACCGTCCCACTGCGGCCGGAGAGGAAGTCGTCCACTCCCGGGGCGGCGGGCGCGGGGACCGGGTCCCAGGCCTCCCGCGTGCGGCCCCAGCTGTGGGCGGCCAGGACGATCCCGTTGGCGCAGCGAAAGCGGGCGGCGTGGACGACGCAGCCCGCGAGGATCCGCAGCTCGCGCTTCAGCGCGGGCGCCGCGGCCCGATAGACGTCGTGGCGGCGCGAGG
>JAOPZU010000075.1 GCA_025963955.1 Solirubrobacterales bacterium | reverse complement strand
CGGCGTTGGCGAACGTCCGCGTGGCGCAGCCGCCGCGCGCGTCGCCCACGTCGACGGAGAAGTCGCCGCGCACGCCGGCGTGGCGCGCGGTGAAGGTGACGCGGAAGTCCTGGTGACGGCCACCCGTGGAAGGACGGACCGACGTCACGACCGTGGCCGGCCGTGCGAGGGCCGCTGCCGGGAAGAGCAGGCCGCCGCTCCCGGCGAGGGCGGCGGCGAGGACGGGCAGGCGTCGAAGCATCAGGCGAGCCTGACGCACGGCGGCCGTCCGCGCTCTCGCATCCGTCCCGTCCGCGTCTCAGGCGCCCTCAGTCCGGCGCGATGTCCACGACGAACGCCTGGTCGTCCACGTAGCAGTAGCTCCACTGCTCACCGGGCTCGCCGGAGTGGATCAGCGGGTGCCCGGACTCGTGGAAGTGCGCGGTGGCGTGCTTGTTCGGCGAGTCGTCGCAGCAGCCGACCTTGCCGCAGGTCAGGCAGACGCGCAGGTGCACCCAGCGTCCGCCGGCCTTCAGGCACTCCTCGCAGCCGCCGATGGCCTCCGGCTCCGGTGGGACGACCTCGATGCGGTCCAGGTGGGTGCAGGCGGCGGGCATGCTCCTCACGCTACCGCCGGGCGAGCGCGCCGTCGTACCCCGCCTGCACGTCGGCGTAGAGCGCGTCGACCGGGCCCGAGAGCGCGGCCTTGACGAAGCGCGAGGTCTCGTCGGCGAGGATCTCCTCCTCGCCCACCCGCAGACCCGCCACCAGCGCGGCGGCGATGTCCGCCGGCGCGGCCTTCGGGGCGTCGACGCCGGCCGTCATGTCGGTGTCCGCGTACCCCAGGTGCAGCCCGCTGACGAGCGTCCCCTGGCCGCGCAGGACCGTCCGCAGGTGATTCGTCAGCGACCACGCGGCGGACTTCGCCGCGCTGTAGTTGCCGTACTGCGGGAAGGAGACCCAGGACAGCGCGGACAGGACGTTGACCAGCGCGCCGCCGCCGTTCGCCGCCAGCACCGGCGCGAAGGCGCGGGACACCGCGAGGTGCCCGAAGTAGTTGACCTCCATCTCCTGCCGGGCGCCCTCCAGGCCGTCGTCGCCGAGCGCGTGGGTCCCGGTCGCGATGCCCGCGTTGTTGACCAGCAGCGTGACGTCGGCGGCGATCCCGGCGGCGGCCGCGACGTCCTCGGGCCGCGTGATGTCCAGCCGGAGCGGGACGACGCGCGGGTCGCTCGCGTCCACGGACTGTGGATCGCGGGCGCCGGCGTAGACCTTGGCCGCTCCTGCGTCGAGCAGGGCGGTGGTGAAGGCGCGGCCGAGGCCGCGGTTGGCGCCTGTGATGAGGACGACGGCGTTGTCGAGTTCCATGGTGCCTATCTTTCGTAAGTGTGTTGCGTGATGCAACGCAACCTAGCACCCGAGCGGCCCGGCCGGGCGGAACCGAGGCCGGCGGAACCCATCGGTGGACCGGCCTCAGGTCGCCGCGACCGTCCCCGCCTCGCGCAGGGCGAGCTCGACGAGCGCCTTCGCAGCGGGGGAGTGGCGCCGGCCCCGCCGCCAGCACACGTGCACCGCGTGGACCAGGCCCGCGTCGGTCAGTGGCCGGTGCGCCACCCGCGGCCCGCGCGCCTCGGCGTCGGAGCGCGGGAGGATCGCCACACCCAGCCCCGCTCCGACGAGGGCCCGGATGCGGTTGACATCGGAGGTCTCGAAGCCGATCTGCGGTGCGTAGCCGTGCTCGCCGGCGGCGCGCTGGACGATGCCGCGGATCGTGGCGCTGCCGGCGAACATGACGAACGTCTCGTCCGCCAGGTCGGCCAGCGACACCTCGTCGGCGCCGGTGAGCGGGTGCGCGGGGGAGAGGATGCAGACCAGGTCCTCCAAAGCGACCTGGTGGCTCTCGATCCGGGCGGGATCGGCGACCCCGGTGACGAACGCGAGGTCGAGCTCGTCGGCGAGGACCGCCACGTTCAGGTCCACGCTGAGCGCTTCGCGCACGGTCAGTTCGACCGCGGGGTAGGAGCGGTGGAAGCCCACGAGCAGCTTGGCGAGGTCGACGGGCCCCATCGCCTGCGCGGCCCCGACGTTCAGGTGGCCGCGGCGCAGGCCGGCCAGCTCGTCGAGCTCCGCCAGCGCGACGGTCTCCTCCGAGATCATCCGCCGCGCGTGCGCGAGCAGCAGCTCGCCGGCCTCGGTCAGCGCCACGCGCCGGGTCGTGCGGTCGACGAGCGGGACGCCGACCTCGCGCTCGAGCTTGGCGATCTGCTGGGAGAGCGCCGGCTGCGCGATGTGGAGGCGCTGCGCGGCGCGGGTGAAGTGGGACTCCTCGGCCAGCGCGACGAGCGATCGGAGCTGCCGCAGTTCCATAGGCAAAGTCTATGAGTTTCATCCGGAACGGGTCTTGGACTTTTGAATCGCTCAGGAGGACACTGGATTCCAGCAGCACCTCTCCTCCCGTGGCGCTTCGCCAGACCGCCTCATACCTGCGGTCTGCCGGGGCGCCACACCCTCTTTCAGAGAAGGTCCCCCGTGCTCGAGCCCTGTCCCGGCTGCCCGTGTCCCCGTGTCGCGCCCGTCCGCGCGACGTCCGCCGCGCCCCGCGGCGCGGCCCGC
>JAOPZU010000113.1 GCA_025963955.1 Solirubrobacterales bacterium | reverse complement strand
CTGCTCAACGCGCGGTCGCCCGCCGCGGTCGTCGGCGGCAACGTCGAGACGTCCTCGCGCGTGGCCGACCTCGTCCTGCGCGCGTTCGGCCGGGCGCTCGGGCAGGGCACGATGAACAACCTGACGCTCGGCTCGGACGCGTTCACGTACTACGAGACGATGGGCGGCGGCCAGGGCGCGTGCCCGGACGCCGACGGTCCGTCCGCGGTGCACGTCGCGATGAGCAACACGCTCAACACGCCGGTCGAGGCGCTCGAGCTCGAGTTCCCGCTGCGCGTCACCGAGTACGCGCTGCGCGAGGGGTCCGGCGGGTCGGGTGCGCACCGCGGCGGCGCGGGCGTCATCCGGGAGATCGAGGCCCTGCAGGAGCTGACCTTCAGCGTCATCGGGGAGCGTCGCCGGCACCACCCGCCCGGCGCAGCCGGCGGCGGACCCGGAGCACTCGGGCGCACGCTCGTGGTCCGCGCCGACGGCACGGTCGAGGACGTCGGCGGCAAGTCCACCGGGACGCTGCGGCCCGGCGACCGGCTGCGGCAGGAGACCCCGGGTGGCGGCGGCTATGGTCCGTCCTCACCGTGAGCGAGCTGAGCAGCGTCTGCGTCTACGCGGCCTCCACCCCGGGGCCGACGTCGGCCTTCGCCGCGGCGGCGGGAGCCCTCGGGCGGACCCTCGCCGAGGCCGGGATCACCGTCGTCTTCGGCGGGGGCCGAGCCGGGCTGATGGGCGCGCTGGCCGACGCCGCCCTGGCAGCGGGTGGCGACGTCGTCGGCGTGATCCCGGACTTCCTCGACGCCCGCGAGCTGACCCACCGCGGGGTCAGCGAGCTGCACGTCGTGGCCTCGATGCACGAGCGCAAGACGCTGATGGCCGAGCGCGCGGACGCGTTCGTCGCCCTCCCCGGCGGGATCGGGACGCTCGAGGAGCTCGTCGAGGTCATGACGTGGTCGCAGCTCGGGCTGCTCCCGCGGCCGATCGGCCTGCTCGACGTGGACGACTTCTGGGCGCCGTTCACGCACCTCATCGCGCACCTGGACGCCCACGGCTTCATCCGCGAGCAGACCCGCGGCATGCTCCACCGCGAGGACGATCCCGCCGCCCTGCTGGCCGCGCTGCGGGGCCCCTCAGCCGCGCCGCCCGCGGCGTAAGGGGTGCTCGCGGTCAGGTAAGGGATCGCACCCGGCCGGCGGCACCGAACTGCCGATGTGCGCCGGCGGGCGCAGGAGCACCATGAGGGTCGTGCCGTCCACCGATCACGACCGGAGCCGCCCCTCATGCACACCGACCTCCATCTCCACCTCGCCGCGGCCAACGCCGCCGACCAGCGGCGCCGCGCCGAGCACATCCCGGCTCCTGTCCCCGGCCGAGCCCTTCGCCTTCGCGGCGCCCTCACGCGATACTGGCGGCGTGGCGACACGTATGACCGCCCGGGTGTTCGTGGGACGGGGCCCGCAGCTCGCGGAGCTCGGGACGGCGCTGGGCGAGGCCGCGGCGGGCCGGGGGTCGCTGGTCTTCCTCGCGGGTGAGCCGGGGCTGGGCAAGACGCGGCTGCTGGACGAGCTGCACCGGCGCGTCCGCGACTCGGGCGCGGCGCAGGTCCTCGCAGGGGACTGCCTGGCTCTCGGCGACGGTGAGCTCCCGTACGCGCCGCTCGTCGGCGCGCTGCGGCCCCTGGCCCGTGCCGGCGATCCCGTCCTGGCGACCCTCCCGGACGCCACCCGCGCCGCGCTGGCCACGCTCGTCCCGTCACTCGCCGGAACGCACGGGACGAGCCTGCCGCCGAACCCCGAGGACCCCGCCGCCCAGTCCCGTGTCTTCGAGGCGCTGCTGGAGCTCATCGACGCGCTCGCGGCGCGCACGCCCGTCGTCCTCACGCTCGAGGACCTCCATTGGGCCGACGCCTCCACGCGGGCGTTCCTGCGCTTCCTGTCGGTGAACCTCTGCCGCGAGCGGGTGCTCGTGGTCGGCAGCTACCGCCCGGACGAGCTGCACCGCCGCCACCCGCTGCGCCCGCTGCTGGCCGAGCTGGAACGCGACGCCCGGACGCGCCGCATCACGCTCGGCCCGCTCAGCCGCGAGGAGCTCGCCGAGCAGCTGGAGGACCTCGTCGGCGCCGAGCCGTCCGAGGACCTGCTCGAGCGGATGTACCGCCGCAGCGAGGGCAACCCGCTCTTCACGGAGGAGCTCGTCGCCGCCGGGACGGACGGCCGCGGGACGCTGCCCCCCACCCTGCGCGACGCGCTCATGGTCCGCATCGAGCGGCTCTCGGACGACGCGCAGGACCTGCTGCGGCTGGTCGCCGTCGCGCGCAGCGTCGACCACGTCACGCTCACCGCGTGCGCCACCGCCTCCGGGCGCGCGCTCAGCGACGGGCTGCGCGAGGCGATCGAGGCGCAGATCCTCACCGTGGACGACGACGAGCGCTACCGGTTCCGCCACGCGCTGCTGCGCGAGGCCGTCGGGGACGACCTGCTGCCGGGCGAGCGCGTCGAGCTGCACCTGGGGCTCGCGAAGGCGCTCGACCGGACGGGGGGCGCCGGCGTCGGGACGGGGACCGGCGTCTACCGCGCGACCGCGGTCGCCCACCACTACCAGGCGGCCGGGGACCAGCCTGCGGCGCTCGAGGCGTCCGTGCGCGCGGCCTGGGCCGCCGAGCAGGTCCATGCCTCCGGCGAGGCGGCCGCGCTGCTCGAGCGCGCCCTGGAGCTGTGGGACCGCGTACCCGACGCTGCCGCGGTCTGCGGGACGGGTGAGGTGCAGCTGCTCGAGCGGGCCGCGAAGGCGCACCTGGCCGAGGGCGACAACGTCCGCGTGGAGACGCTGCTGCGGCGGGCGCTCGAGCTCGTCGGGGAGGCCGACCCGGTGGCCTCCTCGCGCCTGCTGGAGAAGCTCGCCCGCGCCCGCTGGAACCAGAACCGCCAGACCGACACCCTCGCCACGCTCGACCGCTCGCTGGCGCTGCTGCCGGAGGGCGCGTCGCCCGAGCGCGCCTGGCGCACCGCGGGCAAGGCCCGCTTCCAGATGCTGATGGGCCGCTACCGGGACGCGGCCGAGACCGCCCGCTCCGCCGTCGCGCTCGCGCTGCAGACCGGTTCGCCGCGGGCCGAGGGGAGTGCCCTGAACTCGCTCGGCGTCTCGCTCGCCGCGCTCGGCGACGTCGACGGTGGCTCGGACGCCCTGCGCCGCGCGCAGCAGATCGCCCGCGAGAACGCGGACGCGGACGACCTGGCCACCGCGGCGGTCAACCTCGCGGACGTCCTGCACCTCGCCGGACGCACGCCGGAGGCGATCATCGTCGCGGAGGACGCCCTCGCGCACGAGGCTCCTGCCGGCCGGCAGGAGACGTGGCTGCGGATCGCCCTGGCCGAGTTCCTCATCGACGCCGGCCGCCCGGACGAGGGCGCCCGGCTGCTGGCGCACGTCAGCGAGCGCCACCAGGGGACGCTGCTGCTGAACGCGCTGCTGCGCCAGGCGGAGCTCGCGCTCGTGCAGGGGGACGCCGCGGCGGCCGAGGAGGCGCTGCGGCGCGCCACGCGCGGAGCGGAGGGCTCCCGCGAGCCGCAGTTCATCGCCGTCCTCTACGCCCTGCTGGCCGAGCACCGCGCACGGGCGGGGGACCTGGCCGCGGCGCGGGAAGCGGTCGAGGAGGGGCTGGACCGCATCGAGTTCTGCACGGACGACGTGCATCGCATCACGCGGCTGGCCGCGACGGGCGTGCGGGTCGAGGCGGACATCGCCCAGCGCGCCCGGGATCTCGGGGACGCGGGGAACGCCGCGGACGCCGCCCGGCGGGCCGCGCTGCTCGCCGAGCGCGTGGCCACGGGCGCCGACGGCGATGACGCCCACGGCCGCCCCGTCGAGCATGCCCACTGGCTGACGAGCAGCGCCGAGCAGGGCCGCGCCGCCGGCCTGGCGGAGCCCGGCGCCTGGGTGCGGGCCGCGTCCGCCTGGGATCGCCTGGGCCGTCCGTACGCGGCCGCCCTGGCCCGCTGGCGCGAAGCGGAGGCGCTCGTCCTGACCGGCCAGCGCGACCGGGCCGCGAGCACCGTGAGCGACGTCCGCGCGACGGCGGCCGTGCTCGGGGCCCATCACCTGCTGGCGGAGGTCGACGCGCTGGCCGCCCGGGCCCGGCTGCGGC
>JAOPZU010000002.1 GCA_025963955.1 Solirubrobacterales bacterium | reverse complement strand
CTGCAGGCGCCCGCCGACGAGCTCGACCCGCCGTTGCAGCTCGGACATCACGCCGCCGGTGTGGGCCGCCCCGCGCCGCGTGGCACCGATGAGGTAACCCAGCTGCACGGCGGCGGCCGCGTCGTGTCGCTCGCGCGCGGTCTGCCGCAGCTCCTCCGCGATCTGGTGGAAGACGATGCCGACGTCCTGCAGCTCGGCGTCGTCCAGCCCGTTCTCCACGCACGTGGACAGCCGGCTGCCGTCGACGAGCGTGACCGCCCCGGGCGCTCGCTTCAGCGCCGTCCGGATGGGGGCCTTCTCGCCCGTGCAGCCGGGGGAGATCGGCGTGGGTCCGGGGCCGCACCCACTGAGGAGCACGGCGACGCTGCCCACTGCAGCCGTCCACGGGTGCCGCATCGACCCATCGTAATGTCCGGTGCGTGGACGCCCGTGCCCACGACCGCGAGATCCTCCGGCTGGCGCTGCCCGCGCTCGGCGCCCTCGCGGCCGAACCCCTGTACGTGCTGGCGGACACGGCGATCGTCGGCCACCTCGGGACCCGGGAACTCGGCGCGCTGGCACTGGCGGCGACTGTCCTGAACGCGGTCGTCGCGCTCTGCAACTTCCTCGCCTACGGGACGACCGCGCAGGTCGCGCGCCTGCACGGCGCCGGCCTCCAGGACCGGGCCGCGGAGCTCGCGGCGCAGGCGCTCTGGCTGTCGCTGGCGATCGGCCTGGCGCTCGCGGTGCTCGTCGCCGCGCTCGCGCACCCGCTGATGCTCGCCGTGGGCGGGACGGGCGAGGCCGCGCACCTGGCCGAGCGCTACCTGCGCCTGAGCGCGCCCGGGCTCCCCTTCGCGCTCATCGCCCTCGCCGGCCAGGGCTACCTGCGCGGGGTGGACCGCCTCCGGGCGCCGCTGGTCATCCTGATCGCCTCGAACCTCGTGAACGTCGCGCTCGAGCTGCTGCTCGTCTACGGCCTGGACCTCGGTCTCGACGGGTCGGCGCTCGGGACCGTCGTCGCCCAGGCGGGGATGGGCGCGGCGTTCGTCGTGCTGCTGCTCCGGGCCGGCGCGGGCGAGGTCTCCCGGCGGCCCCGTGCCGCCGACCTGCGCGCGCTGCTGCGGCTGGGCGGCGACCTGCTCGTGCGCACCGGATCGCTGCTGCTCGCGTTCGTCCTCGCGGGTGCGGTCCTGGCCCGGACCTCGACCGCCGCGCTCGCGGCGCACCAGATCGCCTTCCAGCTGTTCGTCTTCCTCGCGCTGGTCCTGGACGCGATCGCGATCGCCGGGCAGATCATCGTCGGGCGCGCGCTCGGGGCGGGCGACGCCGCGGGCGCCGTGGCGCTGTCACGCCGGATGCTGGGGTGGTCGCTGCTCGTGGGCGCCGTGTTCGGCGCGCTCCTGCTCGCGGTGACCACGGTGCTCCCGCGCGCGTTCACGAGCGACCCCGCCGTCCTGGACCAGGCCCGCACGCTGTGGCCGTTGTTCGCCCTGCTCCAGGTCCCCGGCGCCGTCGTCTTCACCCTCGACGGCATCCTCATCGGGGCCGGGGACACGCGCTTCATCGCCCGGGCGATGGCCTTCAGCGCGCTGATCTGCTTCGCGCCCGTCGTGCTGGCGAGCCTCCTGTTCGACTGGGGCGTGACCGGGGTCTGGGTGGCGCTGAACGTCCTGATGCTCGCGCGCCTCGTGACGATGGCGGTCCGCTTCCGGGGCGGCCGCTGGGCGGTCCTCGGCGCCGAGCGCTGAGGACCGCGGTGCTCAGCCGCCGAGCGCCTGCGTGAGCGTCGCGGGCGCGTCCACTGCGTCAGCGGCGACCTCGACGCTGAGACCCTGCTCGGCCGCCTGCGCGAGCACCTCGTCCATGCCGATCAGGCGGCCGTTGTTGGCGGCCAGCGCCACGGCCATCAGGACGATGCGCCGCGCCTCGCCCTCGAGCTGCACCCGCTCCTGGAGCTCCGCGATGAGGCCGACGACCATGTCGCCGAGGGACAACCTGCCCGCGTGTTCGCTCATGCCGACAGGCTGACACACCGGCGCGAACCGCCGCGGGCCCGCGGTCGTATCCGACCGCCAACCTGCAGCGGAGGTGTGGATCACCGCCCAAAGCTCCGCAAAGCCACAGTGCCCGCCCGCCGTCCGTTCCGCCCGCGTAGAACCGTGCCATGGACGCAGCACGCCCCGCCCCCGCCACACGCCTGGGACTGACGACCTCGCAGGCGGCACGCCACCTCGGCGTGAGCCTGTCGACGGTCCGGCGGTGGTCGGACCAGGGGCACCTCGTCGGCTACCGCACCCCGGGGGGCCAGCGGCGGTTCAGCATCCAGCAGCTCGACGACTTCATGGACTCCCTCGCCCCGGCGCCTCGCTGAGCGTGGTCCACGCGGCTGGTTCAGGGTGACCACGGGCGGCGGCGCGGCCACCAGCCCGGCACCGCCGCGTGATACGCGTCGTACTGCGCGCCGAAGCGGCGTCGCAGCGTGGGTTCCTCCCACCGTCGCGTGGCCGCGCCCAGCGTGAGCAGGTAGGTCGCGGCCGCCACCAGCAGCACCGGCCGCGCGAGCACGAGGCCCTCGCCGACGATGACCGCGGCCGTCGCGAGGTACATCGGGTTGCGCACGTGGCGATAGGCGCCGCTGACGACGAGCCTGGCCGTCGGGGCCGCGGGCGTCGGGCTGCCGCGCCCCTGGGTCACGAACGCGACGAAGGAGCGCAGGACGACGGCCAGCCCGCCGGCCATCAGCAGCACGCCGAGCCCCGTCCAGAGCGCCTGGGCCGGGAGGCCGTCCCCCCGGCGAAGTCCCCCGGTCAGCAGCGCCGGGCC
>JAOPZU010000622.1 GCA_025963955.1 Solirubrobacterales bacterium | reverse complement strand
GACCCCGGCGCGCAGGCCGCGCAGCCGCGGCACCGCGTAGGCCAGGGCGCCCGCGCCGATCACGACGTACAGCGGCAGCAGCAGGTTGGACGTCGAGCCGCCGACCGCGATCGGGACGCGGAACGGGACCATCGCCACCGCAGCCACGGGGAACCACTCCGGGCGGCGGTCGAAGAGCACGGCCAGCCCCGCCACGACGCCCGCCCCCGCCAGTGCCGCGAGCGCCAGCAGCGGCGGATGGTCGCGCAGCGGCGCGAACGCGCTCGTGTCCCAGACGTGGGCGACGAGCAGGATGGGTGCGACCACGAGGGCACCGAGCATCGCGCCCGCGCGACCCTTGGCGGTCGGGGCGACGAGGGCACCGGCGGCGAGCGCCGCGGCGAGGATCAGCGCGAGAGCTTGAGCCACATGCTCTCCATCAGGGCGGCCGCGTTGCGGTCCGCGTTCAGGTGCGAGGCGAACCCGGCGAGCCCGGTGCGGATGACCAGGCCCTTGCCCAGGGTCGACGCGACGATGACGTCGCCGCCCGCCCCGTCGACGGCCCGGGCGAGGATCCGGGAGCCCGGGGCCACCGCCCTGGTCGGCTCGTAGGTGCCGTAGCCGCGGAAGCTCCCGGTGCCCTTGTCGAACAGGCCGATCGTGTCCGTGGTGTTCTCGATCGCTGCCGTGTTGTCGGTGACGAGCCGTCCGAGGCGGCTGCCGAACACGTCGGTGGCGGACGGCGGCGTCGGGTCGATCAGGCGACCGCGCGCGGTCAGCGTCACCTGACGGCGCAGGGCGTCGGTCCCGAGCGAGACGACCGTCCCGCCGCCGGTGGCGAACGCGCGGAGCGCCCGGCCGAGCCCCGTCGGCAGCCAGCGCATGTCGCCCGCGATGAGCACGCCGCGGTAGCGCCGCAGGTCAGGCGGCTTCGGGCCGGCCAGGGCGACGTCCGTCGTCAGGTCGTAGCGGTGGCGCCGCCGGTCCAGGTAGGCCATCAGCGGCGCCTCGTTCTCCATGAACCCGGACGGGACCCCGTCGCCGCTGTAGACGCGCGCCAGGCGGACGGGGTTGCCGCGGTCCAGCACGTTCGGCAGCCCGTCGCCGTCGTCGTCGACCGGGTTGCGCCCCTGCCACGTCATCGCGGGCAGCACGACGAGCACGCCGTGCGGTGCGGCCGCGGTCGGGCCCGCCACCATGTCCTGCGACTGCACGGGGTAGGGCACGCGCTGCTGCACGCCGTTGGCGCGGACGCTCAGCAGGAACAGCCGCGAGACGCCGCGCGGCGCGTGCAGGTTGAGGAACGGCTTGTCCCGGACGCCGCGGCGCGCCGGCTTCCTGAGCCCACCGACCCGGCGCAGCGACCATGAGTACGGCGCGGTCCGCGAGTCGATCGCGATCTGGCCGAGGGCCCCGCCGGCGATCGGCAGGTACGGCGGCAGGACGCCGAGCTTGCGGATCGTGATGCCGCCGCGGCCGGGCAGGTCGACGCCGTAGTCCGCGGTCGGGACGCCCGTCCTGAGGTCCACAGGCGCGGACGTGCCGATGTTGCCCGCCTGGTCGCGCGAGCTGACCACGACGACGTAGGTGCCGGGCGGCGCGGGGCCGTCCGCCCCGGTCGTGCCGTCCCACTCCCAGGTGCGGCGGCCGGCGGCCAGGTCGGCCGGTCCGTACACCCGGGCGATGCGCACGTTGGGGCCGGTGCGGAAGACGGTCACCGTCGTGTTGCGGGCCGGGCCGGAGAAGCGCACGCGCGCCGGCGCGCCGTCGGTGGACGGCAGCAGCTTCGGCAGCGGGCGGGTGCTCTTCGGCTTCGGGCCGATCGACAGCACGCGCACCACGGGCGGCGTGGTGTCGAGCAGGAAGGAGTCCGGCCGGACGATCGAGCGGCCCTCGCGGCGCAGGGTGATGCGCATCCGGTAGCGGCCGTCGGGGGCACGGGCGCCGCGGTCGGTGCGTCCGTCCCAGCGGAAGCGCGTCGGGCGGTAGGCCGGGAGCGTGCGGTCGTCGGCGAGCTTGCGCACCGCGTCCCCGCGGCTGTCGAGGACCTCGAGCGTGACCTCGTCCTTGCGCACGAGCTTGAAGTTGACGCGCTCCGCGTCGAACCGGCCGTCGGAGTTCGGCGAGAAGACGGGGTACTGCGTGTACTGCTGCACCGGCGAGGGATCGTGCTTCAACCGCTGGGCGACGAAGAACGCGGCGAAGGTCGCGGCGACGAGCAGGCCGAAGACGACCGCGGACAGCCGCGAGGTCAAAGCGGCTCCAGCATCCCGTTCGGGACGTCCCAGGTCATGAAGCTCTCCAGCCCGCGCCGGTGTGTGTGGCTGCGGGCGGCCCGCACCACGCCGCGGTGGCAGACGATCAGCGCGGGCAGCGCGCCGGCGTGGGTGACGCTCACGAAGCCGTCCACGACCCGGTCCATGAGGTCCTCCAGCGACTCGCCGCCCGGGAACGCGAAGTCGGGGTCGGTCGCGTGGTAGGCCGCCCAACCCTCGGGGTCCTCCGCCTCGATCTCCGTGTAGAGCTTGTCCGTCCAGCGGCCGGCGTCGGCCTCCATGAAGCGGGCGTCCTCGACGGGCGCCAGGCCGATGGCGGCGCCGACGATGAGCGCCGTCTGCCGTGCCCGCGGGAGCGGTGAGCAGTAGAGCGCCGCCCACTCGCGCTGCGCGGCGGTGCGGGCGAGCTCGTGCGCCTGGTCGACGCCACGCTCGGTGAGGCCGATGCCGACCTGGCCCTGGAAGCGGTTCTCGGCGTTGTAGGCGGTCTCGCCGTGGCGGGCCAGGAAGATCAAGGGTCGGTGCGCCCGGCGCTACTTGGCGATGTCGGAGCCCAGGGTGACGATGACGTTGGCGTTGTCCCCCAAGGCAGTGGCGTTCGCGTCCGCGGGGACGACAGCGCTCGCCGGCAGGCCGAGGGTCTTGGCGATGTCGAGCGCCGCGGCCTTGCTCTTGGGGACGTAGGCGACGCTCGTCCGGGTCACGGTCGCGGTGACGGCGGACTTGAAGCCGCCCTGGCCGCCCGCCGGCTTGTAGCCCTTGCCGGTGAGGGTTGTGGCGACGCGGGAGGCCGCGCCGTTGACCGCCGTGCCGTTCAGGACCATCACGGAGAAGTCGGCGGGCACGACCGTGCCCGGGAGCGCGCTGGTCACCGTGCTCGGGGCGGACGAGGTGGTGCTCGGGGTGCTGGTGCTCGTCGTGGTCGAGCGCGCAGCGGTGGTGCCGGAACCGCTGTCGTTCCCACCGCCGAAGACCTGCGTGATGAGCAGGACAGCGATGAGGATGACCGCGAGCCCGCCACCGACGATCGCGAGCGTCGTGCGGGCCGACGAGCTCTCGCCCTCCGCCGCGGCGCCGTTCGCTTGGCGCAGGGGCGGCACGCTGGCGGAGGCGGGCGGGGCCTGGCGGGCAGGGACCGCGGGCTGCGGGCGCGG
>JAOPZU010000552.1 GCA_025963955.1 Solirubrobacterales bacterium | reverse complement strand
GAGGCGATCCGCCGGGCGGTGGCGTGCGTCGACCGCGACCTGGACGACTCCCCCGCGCGGCGCTGTTGGCGCGACGACCACACCGCCGGGGCCGTCCTGGCGTGCTTCCCGCGGCTGCGGCTGCGCGACGACCGGCGGCTCGTGACGTACCACTGGCGCGAGGGCGGCAACGGCGACGGCTGGACGTTCTCGTTCCCGGAGGACGCCGCGGTGCCGTCCGCCGCCGCGTTCTTCGCCGCGGACGACTGGCCGGACCGGGCGCCGGACGAGGCGGACCCCGACGCGAACGCCGCGGCCCGCGGGAACGGCACGCTCGCCGCGTACGTGGAGGCGGCGGTCGCGACCTACGAGCTGCGCGAGGTCGGCGCGCGCTGGCACGGCGTCTCCTGGGGGACGCACGAGGTCGTCGACCCCGCCGGCGCGGGGGACTCGGCCGTCGGCCCCTGGTCGCCGGACGCGACCGAAAGCGGCGGCTGGGCCTGGATCGACGAGCCGCCGGCGTCCTTCACCCCGGAGGCCGTCCGCGACGGTGCCGGCCTGACGCACGCCCGCTTCTGGACGCTGACCGGCCTCGGCGGGTGGCAGCTCGTCGCCCACCGCCTCACGTTCCCGGCCGCCGGCGTGCTGCTGCCGATCGGCCACGAGCAGCGCACGATCGCGACGGGCGGGGGCGGCTACGTCTTCTGAGGCCCCGCCCCACCGCCCCAGGAGCCCGCCGATGACCCATGCCGCCCAGCCGACCAGCCTCTTCCTCTCGTACGACAAGGACAGCGACTGGTTCCTCGCCATCCAGTACGGACGGGTCGGCGAGGACCAGCCGGAGGGGTGCTGGCGCCGGATCACCGAGACGTTCGCCCACCTGCTCGACGCTCCGGACGGCCGCACCGTCGGCTTCGGCGTCCACGCGTTCCACTCCTTCGACGCCGACGACCCCGAGGTCGCAGCGATCTGGAGCGGTCCGCGGTTCACCGCGCCCGTGCTCGGCCTGGCGGGCGCCTCGGCGGGCGAGATCGTCGTCGCCGCCCGTCGCCACTTCGACGGCCGCGACTCGCTGAACCGGGCGATCTTCGGGGTCGCCCTGGGCAGCAGCGGCGAGGACGCGCTGCTGCACTGGACGCACTGCCTGGAGGCCGGCGACGCGATGGCCCACCACGCCCTCGGCTACACGCTGCTGGACCTCGGCCGTGCCGCCGAGGCCTACGCGCACCTGCGCCACTACACGGAGATCGCCCCCGAGGGCGCGTGGAACTGGTGCTTCTACGGCCAGGCGGCCGAGCGGATCGGGGAGCTCGCGGAGGCCCGCCGCGCCTACCGTCGGGCCATCGAGCTTGCGGACGCCGAGGGCGGGGACGGCGACCGGACGGACGCGGAGGAGCGGCTGGCGGGGCTGCCGGGCGGGACGGGCGTGGCCGTCGACGAGATGCCGCTCGGGGACGGGTCGCATCCGCTGGATGATCCGGGCCGACGCTGAGATCGACAGGCGCGCCCGCAGCGGTGTCAGGATCGCCCCGGCGCCCGCGACCTCTCCCCCAGTGACCACGAACCCCTCCACACCACCGTCCCGCGAGGACCGCTTCCGCGGCGCGCTGCTGGGCCTCGCCGTCGGCGACGCCATCGGCACGACCGTCGAGTTCGCGCCTCGCGGGAGCTTCCCGCCCGTGACCGACATGGTCGGCGGCGGCCCGTTCGGCCTGCCCGCGGGCGCCTGGACCGACGACACCTCGATGGCCCTCTGCCTGGCCGACAGCCTGCTCGAGCGCCGCGAGCACGACACCGCCGACGCGCTGCGCCGCTACGTGCGCTGGTACCGCCACGGCGAGCGGTCGAGCACCGGCCGCTGCTTCGACATCGGCGTCGCCACCCGCCAGGCGCTCGAGCGGTTCGAGCAGACCGGCGACGCGCAGGCCGGCACCGCGTTCCCCGACGCCGGCGGCAACGGCGTCCTCATGCGCCTGGCGCCGGTCGCGATGGCGCACGCGTACTCGCGCGGCGCCGCCATCCACGCCGCGCTCGTGGAGTCCAACGCCACGCACGGCCACGCCGGGGCCAGGAACACGGCGAAGCTGTTCGCGGCGCTGCTGGTCGACGCGCTGCGGGGCGGGGACCGCGAGAGCGTCCTCGGGCCCGACGCGCCGTTCATGAACCCGAAGTACCTCGGCGAGGAGGTCGCGAAGGTGGCGGCCGGGTCGTTCCGGGCGACGGGGGAGGACGGCGGTGTCCCGCCCGGCATCGCCGGCCGGGGCTTCGCGCCGAAGTCGCTCGAAGCCGCGCTGTGGGCCGTCTGGTCGACCCGGACGTTCGAGGAGGCGGTCCTCGCCGCGGTCAACCTGGGCGACGACGCCGACACCACCGCCGCGATCGCGGGCCAGCTCGCCGGCGCGATCTACGGTGCGGAGGCCATCCCGCAGCACTGGCACGACCGGGTCCTCTGGGGCGACGAGATCGCCGGCCTGGCCGACGGCCTGCGCGAGCTGTCGGGCGAGCTGGCCGTCGAGCACGCGAAGCTGCCGCAGCCGCCCGGCGCCCCCGACGTCGACCCGCGACTTCCCAACGACGCGTTCTGGCTCTTCGAGGATGCGCTGCTCGGCGGCCCCTACCCCGGCAAACCGACCCGCGCCGCGGCCGAGGTGAGCATCGACGCGCTGCTGGACCTCGGCGTCACGTGCTTCGTCGACCTGACCGAGGAGGGCGAGGGCCCCGGCCCGCGCGGCCTGCACCCCTACGGCGTGCTGCTGCGCGAACGGTCCGCGGCGCGCGGCGTCGACGCCTGGCACGTGCGGATGCCGATCCGCGACGTCTCGGTGCCGGAGCCGTGGCGGATGCGCGCGAGCCTCGACCTGATCGACCGGGCG